>DAHXOQ010000067.1 GCA_027364815.1 Acidobacteriaceae bacterium
GGTGGCAGCGTCAATCTGCTCGCATGGCGTGGCTGCGAGTGGGCCAGTTGCGGGAGTGGGGCAGTGGCTGGTGGCGTGTTTGGTTTGGGGGATTGGATTGTCGTTAGGCGGCACGACCGGGTACGCAATTAATCCTGCGATACATTTGGGGCCACGGTTGGTTCATTCATTGCTGCCGATTCCGGGGAAGGGCGGATCCGATTGGGGATATGCGTGGATCCCGGTTGTGGGACCGTTGCTGGGCGGGGCGCTGGTGGGTGTGTTGTTGAAGTTTGCGCATCTCTAATTTGAGCGCGTCTCAGCTATCATGCTGATATGCGGCCCTCAGTCATAGTGCTTTCCTTTAATTCCGAAGATACGTTGGGTGCGACGCTTGAGCGTGCGCGCAAGATCTCGGATGAGATCTTCGTTGTGGACTCTTTCAGCACGGATGGAAGTGTGAAGTTGGCGCGATCACTGGGCGCGACCGTGGTGGAGCATGCCTTTGAGCATTATGGGGCGCAGCGGAATTGGGCGATGGATAATTTGCCGATTACGCGCCCGTGGCAATTGCACCTGGATGCCGATGAGGTGATGGATGAGCGGCTGATCCAGGCGATTCTGGCGCTGCCCGATGAACCAACAGAGAGTGGATTTTTTCTGGCTCGGTATGTGCGCTTTTTGGGGCGCGTCTTGATGCATGGCGGGATGAGCCCTACATGGCATTTGCGATTGTTCAGGACGGGCGTAGGACGGTGCGAGGATCGCAAATACGATCAACACTACTTGCTGTTGAGCGGTCTGAGTACACAGCTGCCCGGGACAATGGTGGATGATATGCGCCTGACGCTCACGGAGTGGACGGCGCGGCACAATCGCTGGGCTGATGGCGAAGTGGCAGAACTCGGTGCGAATGAGACGGCGGGGCGGGTGGTGCCCGACGCTAGAGGTAATCCGGCGCAGAAGAAAAGATATTTGCGCGGGAAGTACAACCGGGCCCCCCTGTTTTTAAGGGCGTTTGCATTGTTTTTCTATCGCTATTTTTTGCGGTTGGGATTTTTGGATGGAACGGAAGGTTTTATTTATTGGGTGCTGCAGACGTTCTGGTTCAGATTTTTGGTGGATGCAAAAATTTGGGAGAAAAGGAATGCAGCGAGGCTTCAAGAGAAGGGTTAGATGATTTGTCTATTGCTACGCCATCGGCCCGCCTTCGCGCGATTACAAAGACTGGCCTGCCGAGCCGTAACGCGTTTCAACGCGCGAAGGCTCGAATAGATGAATTACTGTTCTTTACAGCCGCTTCTTCGCGAATGCTCTGCCAGATGCGGACTTAAGATAATGCTCAAATGCAAAAGCCATTTTTTCGTCTGAGAAGGCAATGTATGTTTTTAGTTTCCAAGGCTTGAATTTTGAGGTGTAGGGCACTTCGCCAGCATTGTGTTGGGCAAGACGGGCGCGTAAATCGTCAGTCACTCCGACATAGAAATGTTCGCCTTCGATGCTGTTCAGGATGTAGACGTATTTCATAGAAGGTAGGTGGGGGCCAAGTGAGAAGATGTTCGGCCCGCCTTCGCGCGATTGCAAAGACTGGCCTGCCGAGCCGTAGCGCGTTTCAACGCGCGAAGGCTGGTGGAGCTGAGCGGGATCGAACCGCTGGCCTCCTCGTTGCGAACGAGGCGCTCTCCCAGCTGAGCTACAGCCCCACGACTGAAGTTCATTCTACCAGTTTGTCGGCATTGAATCCAGTTGGTGCTGATCGACTTTGAAAAATCATGGCGCATCGAGTTGTAACTCGGCGCGCCATGATTTTTGTTTGCATGATAACTGGGGTTGTTGCGTTACTCGTTTGATGAAGAGGAGCAGACGGAGAAAGCCTTGAAGAAAGTTGCGACAGGGATGGTGAAGAGACCGTCGGGAGCGGGTAATGTTCCCTTGGGATCGCGAAGTGTGATCGTCTGTGCGGCGTCGTTATAGTCCATCACAGAATAAGTGTGTGTGGTGGTAAACCAGGCGGCGTCGGTGATGCCTTCAGGTAATGACGCGCGCGTGGTTGCAGTCATGGCCTGGCCGGTTTTTTGCATGGCGAGATATTTGGAGGTCATCTCCTGATTGCTGGTGGTGAAGAGGTAGCCTGAGCCCAGGAAGGCCTGCATGACGCGTTGCGGAGTGGCGGCTTCGACAGCGTTCTTTTCAACGCCAAAGATTTCGCCATCGCGCTGAACGACGAAGGAGAGTGTGTTGAAGAAGGTTTCGTCATCGAGGAGGCTGAGGAGGGTCTTATACTCGGTGGCGGAGACGTCGAGAGCTTTGAATTGAGTGGTCAAGGCTGATTTGAGGTTGGCTTTGTTAAGCTTGAGCACGCCTTCAATGATGGGAGCGCCTTCGCTCACTGTGGAGCGGACGGCGCGATCATAAGCGACGAGCAGCGGGCCTGACTCACCAAAGAGCGTGGTGGCTTCAGATTTGGTAGAGGCCGGGATGGTGCTGGAGTTCTGGAGCGCTTCGAGGATGCCGATACGAAGGGCGTGCTGCGCGTAGCCACGCATGAGCACCGCCACCCAATCACCTTCAGAGTTGTCCAGGTGATGGGCCTTGGGATAGTCAGCGTCAACGACGAGAACGTACTCCTCGGTACCATCAGGGAAATTGACTAAAAAACCACCGCCGGGATTGCGTGCGATATCTTTGCGAAGCTTGTCTGATGAGGCTTTGGCGATGGCGGCGATGGCGGCGTGGAAGTAGCTTGCAGATGCAGAGCCTTGGCGCACGGATTTGGGCGTGGCGCCGTCCTTGCCATAGAGCGCGGGGCCGGCCGGAGCTGTGGGTGTTTTTGTGCCAAAGAAGGGGTCATCTTGCGCGATGGCTGGAAGGGTAATTGCAATGGTGAGCAAAAGCGCGAGGAAAAGCTTCTTGAGCGAGCGGCAATTCAAGGAAATCAGATTTTGAATACGGGACATTGGACTTGCCTCCAAAGTTATACAACCGTTTGTTTTACAGTGCATTCCGTGCCCGGTGGAATTGTACACCCGTTAGCGTTCGCCTGATTGTTTTAAAGGTCAGGTCATATCTTGCCATATGAATGCGGGGAAATAGCTGAGGAATTTATAAGGATAGAGAAAAATGATTGAGGCTGGAATCAACGGCCAGAAATTTTTGCGATAGGGTTGTGGTTTCTTGATAGAAAATGATTTGGCAAAGGATAAGGGCGACTCACGATTGAGTCGCCCTTTTGTCGTAGGTTGAGTTGCGATTTTTTTAGAGCTGGTTCATGTTCTGGAGGAACTCAGCGTTGTTGCGTGTTTTCTCGAGACGGCTAACGAGGAGCTCCATGGCTTCAACGGGCGAGAGCGGGTTGAGCACCTTGCGGAGAACCCAGATGCGCTGGAGGTCTTCCTTGGGGATGAGGAGCTCTTCTTTACGTGTGCCGGAGCGCTGAATGTCGATGGCGGGGAAGACGCGCTTGTCGACGAGCTTGCGCTCAAGGATGATGTCCATGTTGCCGGTGCCCTTGAACTCTTCGAAGATGACTTCATCCATGCGTGAGCCGGTATCGACGAGGGCGGTGGCGATGATTGTCAAAGATCCGCCTTCTTCGATGTTGCGCGCGGCGCCGAAGAAACGTTTCGGGCGCTGCAGTGCGTTGGAATCGACACCGCCCGAGAGGACTTTGCCGGAGGGCGGGACGATTGTGTTGTAAGCGCGGGCAAGACGGGTGATGGAATCGAGGAGGATGACGACGTCGCGCTTGTGCTCGACGAGGCGCTTGGCTTTTTCGATGACCATTTCTGCGACCTGGACGTGGCGCGCGGCGGGTTCGTCGAAGGTGGAGCTGATGACTTCGCCCTTGACGCTGCGCTGCATGTCGGTAACTTCTTCTGGGCGCTCGTCGATGAGGAGAACGATGAGAACGACTTCAGGATGATTGGCTGTGACAGAATTAGCGATTGCCTGGAGAAGCATGGTTTTGCCGGTGCGAGGCGGTGCTACGATGAGGCCGCGCTGACCTTTGCCGACGGGAGTGACGAGGTCCATGACACGCCCACTGACGGCCTCGCGGACGGTTTCCATCTTGATGCGCTCTTCAGGGTAGAGCGGAGTCAGATTGTCGAAAAGAATTTTGTTGCGGGTTTCCTCAGGGGCCTCGAAGTTGATGGCTTCAATTTTGACCAGCGCGAAATATTTTTCGCCTTCGTGGGGCGGGCGGACGTTGCCGCTGATGCTGTCTCCGGTTTTGAGATCGAATTTGCGAATTTGTGACGGAGACACGTAGATGTCGTCCGGGCCGGGAAGATAGTTGTAATCGGGAGAGCGAAGAAAGCCGTAGCCGTCGGGGAGAATCTCAAGGACGCCTTCTGCGTAGATGTTGCCTTCCTTCTCGCTTTGAGCCTGAAGGATTTTGAAGATGAGATCTTGTTTGCGGAGTCCGCTGGTGCCGGGAATTTCGAGAGAGCGAGCGATCTTGCTCAGCTCTGTAATGTTTTTTTCTTTTAGTTCAGAGATTGTCATTTTTACCTGCGAAGGAGAGATGTTTTTTTGAGGGGGAATGATTAGGTGGGAAACTCCGCATAAGAATTCACGAGCGGAGGTTGTGCAAGAGTGTGAACCAGATCTTGAACAGGAAGTAAGACTGAGTATTTCTGGAGTCAGTTTCTATACTACAACAGAACAGTTCAATTGTACTGCAACAGGCGAACGCTGAATGAGCAAGATTGCATCAAGCGGAATGAAGAATCTGAAACGCATAACAACGAAATCAGAATTCGCCCGGGCAGGATGAGTTGGCTGAGCTTGATAGGCTGCTCAGGTTACGCCGCACGGCGATGTTCAACTGGCGCTGAGACCACGTTCTGAACAGGAGCCGGGGCACCGGGATTGGTGGTGCGGAAGCGAACCATGACTTCGTTAGCCGTATCCTGCAGGCGGGTGTTGGGCTTGTGTAGTTTACGAGTGGCTTTGCTTGCCAGCTGACAAAGCTGGTAACGGTTGGACACGTGAGAGAGTGCCCCAAAAATCAAATCAGAACGCATAAGAAAGTTCTCCTTGGGTAGATGCCTGCCCGATCAGTACTACCTGGCACTGCCGGTGCAGTTGTTGCGTGGTACGGTGGGAGGAGGATTTTTACCCGGTCCAGCTAGCAAGCTCGTATGGACCGAAATCGCCCTCTAAGTTTTAGACGCACGAAGCCTGCGTCTAGTTCAAAAAGTTTCTCGCAAAATCTGGCGAGTTGGAACAGCTGTGGAGTAAGTTTCCTTCCCTGATGTGCCGGAGGGGAGCGCTGCGTGCGAAATTCCCAAAATGGGCACATGACCAACCCGCCGGTTTCTCACCGTTTTAGCGAAATCCTGATTCAGTCGGAATAAAGCGGCTGGATAAGGAGCGCTGCCAGTGGCAACTCTCAACTCCGGGTGGCAATGATTAAGTTATACCCGAATGAGTGCCGGGTCAACAGTTTTTTGGGGATTTTGGATACTTTTTTGATGCGGGTCCTAAATGCAATACATATTGTTCAAGTAATTGATATTAAATGAGTAATTATTCGATTTAATATCTCAAAAGTGTGCACTTTTGGCCACATTCCTGATCGATTGGGAGTGTGGGTATTGCTTCTATATAGATGCTGTTTGTATTCAGAGTGAGAAAGGGAGTGCTGGAATCCGGTATAAGGAGACGCGGCCAAAGCTGTGTCGTTCGTCATAGGATGCGCTGGCGAATCGGGGTAGACTGTTGCTGCATCGGGAGATGAAATTGAAGTTCCCGTGAAATGAATTGCGACGGGCCACGAATTGTTTTCAAGGAAATCGCGACTCACCAGCAGGACAAAAACGGGAAGCTCGATACGAAAGGAGTTTCCATGAAGAAGATTTTTGGATTATTTTTTGCAATTTTATTTTTTACGAATGTATGTATGGCGGCTAACGGCACAGGGAAGTTAGCGAGAACAACGGGATACTTACCCGAAGTAGCGAAGCTGCCTGCTGGATACCATCTGACACTCAGTCCACACTCTCCGGCACTGTCGCCTGATACCTTCATCACGGATGAGAATATCAGTGCGTGGAAAGTTGGCGATGATATTACGTTTATGGATCCGGACCAAGCGCATGCGTGCACAGAGCGTCCTTCGGATACAGTTTTGATCAATACGACGCGAGCGGAGTGGGTGTGCGCGGTTTCTGTTGCGCCTAAAAAAGAGTAGGCAGGAAGCTGAGACTTTGGCGAATTGCAAAGTCTAGTGTAGTTGCGGAGACGCGTCGTGGGTTGATGCTATGAGAATGAAGGTTAGTGCAAGCCCACCATCGCGCTATTAAAAAGCGCGAAGATAGGGCACACAATTCATGGATGGGTGGAGAAAAATAAACACTCAGGCTCAGTAGCTACGGTCGAGGGTGCGGTACTGGATTGCTTCGGCGAGGTGAGAGACCTGGACGGACTCTGCGGACTCGAGGTCGGCGATGGTGCGCGCGACTTTGAGGATGCGGTCATGGGCGCGGGCACTCATTCCTTGCTGGAGCATGGCGCGCTCGAGAAGGCGCTCGGCATCCGGGCCGAGTTCGCAGTAGGTGCGGACTTGGCGCGTGGACATTTGCGCGTTGGAGTAGATTTTTTCTCCGGCTTTTTTGAAGCGATCGCGCTGACGATTGCGCGCGGCCTGGACGCGGTCGCGAATTTGCGCCGAACCTTCGGCTGCTGCCCCGCCGCGGAGTTCTTTGTATTGAACAGCGGGAACTTCGATGTGAATGTCGATGCGGTCGAGGAGTGGGCCGGAGATTTTTGCGATGTAGCGTTGAATCATCGGCGGGGTGCATACGCAGTCGTGCGATTTGTCGTTGAAGTAGCCGCAGGGGCAGGGATTCATTGCGGCGGCCAGCATGAAGCGCGCGGGAAAACTCAGCGACATGGAGGCGCGTGCGATGGTGACGGTGTGATCTTCAAGTGGCTGGCGAAGGACTTCGAGAACATTGCGGGGAAACTCGGGGAGCTCATCGAGAAAGAGAAGACCGTTGTGGGCCATGGAGACTTCGCCGGGGCGGGGAATGATGCCGCCGCCGATGAGGCCCGCGTCAGAGATGGTGTGATGCGGTGAGCGGAAGGGACGCTGAGTGACGAGTCCGGCTGCGGCGTCGAGGACTCCGGCGACAGCGTGAATCTTGGTGGTCTCGAGAGCTTCTTCGAAGGTGAGCGGCGGCAGGATTGTGGGCAGGCGCTTCGCGAGCATGGTTTTGCCGGAGCCGGGCGGCCCGATCATGAGAATGTTGTGCGAACCTGCAGCGGCTACTTCGAGAGCGCGCTTGGCGGTTTGCTGACCGCGGACATCGCGGAAGTCGGTGGCGAAGTGCTCCAGCTCGCCGAGAAGTTTGTCGGTGGCGATGCGATAGGGTTCGCGCTGCGGTGAGCCGAGGACGGCGGAGTTGAGGAGGTCGATGACGTCGAGGAGATTAGTGACGGGGTAGACGTTGACGCCTTCAACAACGGCGGCTTCATTGGCGTTGGCAGCGGGGAGAATGAGGTTGGGAATGCCGCGCTCGCGGGCGAGGATGGCGATGGAGAGAACACCGGGGATGGAGCGCAGTGTGCCATCGAGACCGAGTTCGCCGACCATAAGGTAGCGACTGAGATCGTCGGTTTTGAGCGCCCCGTATGCGCCGAGGATACCTACGGCGATAGGGAGATCAAAGCCGGAGCCTTCTTTTTTGATGTCGGCGGGGGCGAGGTTGATGGTGATGATCGTAGTGGGAAGAAGGTAGCCGGAGTTCTTGATGGCGGCGCGGACGCGGTCGCGGCTTTCGCGAACTGCGGCGTCGGGAAGGCCGACGGTGTGGAATTGATCCTGATCGGTGGCAGCGCCACTGTAGTCGACCTCAACTTCAATGAGATTGGCGTCTATACCGTAGACAGCTGCGCTGTGTGCTTTGTAGAGCATGATTTTCGGTTCAAGCGAGTGTATCAGAAATGAGGGTTGGGGTTCAGTGGCCTGGGATTGATATCGAGTTTCTATTGATTATGCCTAAGTTGTGGAGTGTAGATTCGTGGAGAATTAATTTTGCGCGGTGGACGCAGTATTGAAGCGAGAATAGAATTGATGCGGAGCTTCCCCTAATGACTAGCCTTTTCGACATTTACAAGATTGGTGTGGGACCCTCGAGTTCACACACGATGGGACCGATGCGCGCGTGCTGCCGGTTTGCAATGGAGTTGAACAAGAAGCTGGACAGCGTGGCACGGGTGCGCGTGGAACTGTACGGATCGCTGGCGCTGACCGGGATTGGTCACGCGGTAGATCGCGCGGTGTTGCTGGGGCTTTCAGGCATGGAGCCGCGAACGATTGATCCGGTGACAATTGGTGCGACGGTGGATGAGATTCGTTCATCAGCGAGATTGAAACTGGCCGGGCGGCATGAGATTGAGTTCAACGAAGTGAGGGATGTGGTGTTCAAGCGCGATCAGATGAATCCGCCGGGGGCGACGACGGTGCATCCGAACGGGATTCGCTTGATTGCAATGGATGCGGCGGGCGATGTGATTTGCGAGCGGACGTTTTTCTCGGTGGGCGGCGGGTTTGTTGTTGAGGATGGCGAGACGGCTGCGGGCGCAGGTGAGACGAGTTTGCGGTTGCCGCACGCATTCAACAGCGCGAGCGAGTTGCTGGATAGGGCGAAGAGAAATGGATTGCGCATTGACGAGCTGATGATGGCGAATGAGTGTGCAAGGGTGAAACAGGCGGCTGGTGGAGATGAGATGACGCGCGAGGCGCTTGAGGCCGAGGTCAGCAGGATGATTCTGGAGTTGTGGCGCGCGATGCAGCAGTGTGTGGAGTTGGGGATAGTGACACAGGGTGTGTTGCCGGGTGGATTGAATGTGAAGCGGCGCGCGCATAAGTTGGCTGAGCAGTTGAAGGCGCGGGAGAACGTGGATGCGGGAAGGCCGGTGGATCCGCTGGCGGCGCTGGATTGGTTGACGGTTTTTGCGATGGCAGTGAACGAGGAGAACGCGGCGGGTGGAAGAGTGGTGACGGCGCCGACAAATGGAGCGGCTGGCGTCGTGCCTGCGGTGGCGCACTACTACATGCGATTTATTGAGGGCGCGAATGAGGCGGGGATACTTCGATATTTTCTGGCGTCGGCGGCGAGTGGAATTTTGTATAAGGAAAACGCATCGATCAGCGGCGCCGAGGTTGGTTGCCAGGGAGAAGTTGGAGTGGCGTGCTCAATGGCGGCCGGGGGATTGACTGCGGCGCTGGGTGGGACCAATGACCAGATTGAACACGCGGCGGAGATTGGAATGGAGCACAATCTGGGAATGACATGCGATCCGATTGGGGGGCTGGTGCAGATTCCTTGCATTGAGAGAAACGCGATGGGCGCGGTGAAGGCGGTGCACGCATCAAGAATTGCACTGAATGAAAGTGGAGAGCATAAAGTGTCCCTGGACCAGGTGATACGAACGATGTATTTGACGGGACTTGATATGCAATCGCGATACAAGGAGACCAGCCTCGCGGGACTGGCCTTGAATATTATTGAATGCTGAGTGGATGTTGAGTGCGCGGATATATGCATGGATACAGGATGAAATGATGATGCAGAATGTGCTGATGATTTTTTTGCATGATGCATGCGATGGATTTTGCGAAGAAAATTTATAAGTGATTGCGAGCGAAAGTTGAGTGTGAGAGTGATGCGCAGTTGAAAAATTTGAAATTGAAGATGAGAGCAGAGGGAAATTTCGAAACTGAGCTTGAAAAAATATTTTCAATTTATGCGTTTTTTTCTTGACACTTGTGTTTCATGATTCTATACATTCATCAACTGCAGTTTTTCTGAATTGCAGTCGATGTAAATCATCGAAAAGGGAGAATAGTAAAAATGGCAACGAAGAAGGCAGCTAAGAAGGCACCTGCAAAGAAGGCGGCAAAGAAGGCTCCAGCGAAGAAGGCCGCAAAGAAGGCACCAGCGAAGAAAGCCGCGAAGAAAAAGTAAGCGCGGAACTTCCAAACACAATCTAACACGCAAGGGGGAAGGCCAAGGCCTTCCCCCTTGGTGCGTTTGGGGGATTGCATTTGCGTGCAGGTGGTTTTAAGGCAGTGTTCATGCGTGCTTTTCTATGCAATGGGAGGACGGGAGCAAGGGATGGATGATGACGGTCACTGCAAGGATTTCCGAATGCGCGATAGACTCACTATGGGAGTCGGCGGAAGAAGCGAGTACGTCGAATAAGACAATGACGAGAAGACGGTGGATTGCAGAGAGATGGGATGAAGCGACGGCGGCGATCACCGGTACTCAAGCCGAACACCTCGTGCGTGTGTTGAGAGGGCAGGTTGGGATGGAGGCCGATGTGGTGGCAGGCGGACGTGTGTTTCATTCGGAGGTTGTCGCGGCTGCTCCGAATGAGGTGAGGTTCAATCTGTTAACGGAGATTGAGGCGGACCCGGCGTTGCCTGTGACGTTGGTACTCTCTGTGTTTAAATTTGATCGCATGGAGTGGGCGATTGAGAAAGCGGTAGAGCTGGGCGTGGCGGCGATTGCGCCGGTCATTGCGCGACGCAGTGAGAAACACTTGGCGCAATCAGCGGAGAAGCGCGCGGAGAGATGGAGGCGGATTGCACATGAGGCGGCACAGCAATCAAGGCGATCGGATGCGCCGGTAATTCATGCGCCGGTGGCGTTGGCTGAGTTGGTGAGGACGAAGAGCCATGCGACAAGACTGGTGTTGGCGGAGCAGGAAAGAACGACAACTCTGCGCGCGGCGATGATGGAGGCGATTAATGTCGCGGGGAATGAGATGCCGCTGATTGAACTTGCGATTGGCCCCGAAGGTGGATGGGCTCCTGAAGAGGAAGCGCTCTTTGATGCGAATGGTTGGATGGCGGTGAGTTTGGGACCAAGGATATTGAGAGCGGAGACAGCGGCGATTGCAGCATTGTCTGTGGTGGCGTCGCTGTTGGAATAGTGATTCTATTGGAATCGAATCATTAATAAAAACTTGTCAGGTCATCTTCGTTGCTATCCCACCCTTTCCCCGGAAAGCAGCGGAATGGGTGGGGTATAGCGGCATTGTTGTAGAACAAAATAAAAATTAAGCGGTGGGAAGAGCTGCGATGACTGCGTCGGCGAACTCGGTAGTGCCGGAGTGGCCGCCTACGTCGCGGGTGAGGTGCTTGCGCTCGCCATAGACGGTTTCGATGGCGGTTTGAACGCGGTCAGCAGCGGCTTGCTCGTCGATGTGACGCAGCATGAGGACGGCTGATTGGAGAAGCGCCGTGGGGTTGGCAACGTCTTTGCCTGCGATGTCGGGCGCGGAGCCATGCACGGCTTCGAAGATGGCGCACTCTAGGCCGATGTTGGCGCCGGGGACGAGGCCGAGACCACCGACTAATCCGGCGCAAAGATCGCTGATGATGTCGCCGTAGAGATTTTCAAGCAGCAGCGTGTCGTACTGCCAGGGATTCATGACGAGTTGCATGCAGGTGTTGTCGATGATGTGCTCGGCGTAGAGGATTTCAGGAAAACCTTCAGAGACGCGGCGCGCGCACTCAAGGAAGAGGCCATCCGAGAGCTTCATGATGTTGGCTTTATGGATTGAGTGGATTTTTTTGCGGTCATGTTTGCGCGCGTACTCAA
>DAHXOQ010000068.1 GCA_027364815.1 Acidobacteriaceae bacterium
CCGAGTCGCTGGGCGAGAGAGTCTTCCGTGGCGTTGAAGAGCGAGGGGAGATCGATCTCGTGGCGCTTGAGGAGTTCGGCGATGGCTGGCTCGATGAGCGTGGCGCCGAAGCGCGGAAGGATGGGCGTGACGCGGCCCAAATTTGCGATGCGTTCGTAGAGGACGGCGGATTGGGCGAAGTAAGCGATCTCAGCCGCGCCGCCGACGTAGCTTGAGGTGGGGAGAATGGAATCCTGAAAGATGGGACGAAGAAGAGCGGAGGGTGAGATGCGCTCGGGCTCTGAGGCGAGGATGGCGAGGAGGTCGGCGGTTGAGTAGGTGTCGCGGCCGGCCTGCCAGAGACCGTTGGGTTCTTCGGGCGTTGCGGGGGTGCGCTTGAGGGATTCGCGTGCGCCGTTTTTTGCGTTGATGAGAAAGAGAAGGCTGGAGCGCTCACTAACGGCGACTTGGGCGGAATAGCCTGCGGCGTGGAGGTCGGCGTTGCGCTCGAGGAGAGCGGCGTGGAGTTCATCGGCACGCTCGATTGCGGCTCGCAAGACTGGAGCGCCCAGTTGATGTGCGGCGCGGTTGTTGGGATCGAAGATGAGGAGGCCAGGACAAATGTCATCGCCGCAGGAAGATCCGGCTGCGAAAAAAACGCGCGCGTAGAAATCGGCGAATGCCTGGGCGAGAGTATTGCCGGGCTGGTAGGCGGCCTGGAGAGCTTCCTGCGCATCAGAGAATCCGATGAGCTCGGCGGCCTCTTCGACGAGGGGAAGGATGGAGTCGTCGAGAATGATGGAACCGACGGGGAGTTCAGCTTTGGGCCAGCTTTGGTAAGTGAGGCGCTTGAGCTCGCGCTTGGCGGGGAGTGTGGTGTGGTTGATCTCGGCGAAGTCGTGGTCTTCACTGGCGAGCCAGAAGATGGGGACGTGAGGGGTGGTCTGAATGCGGGCTTTTGCGATGGCGGTGGCGGCTTTCATCGGAGTGAAGAGCGGACCGCCGAAGAGGCCGACCTGCTGACCGGTGACGATGGCCGATGCTCCTGCGGTGAGCATGGAGAGGGCGAGAGTTTGAGTGGGATTTTGTTCGGCGAGAATTTTGACGAGCTCTGTGCGATGGGATGCGTCTGAGTTTGCCGCAGAGGCCGAATTTTCTGCTGAACGCTTGGTGGAGGAATAGAAAGCCTCTGTGCTGCCTGAAATTGCATCCAGGTAGAGCCGGTTCACTCCGGGCAAGGCGGTCGTCGGCAATCGTTCGGCGATCAAATCATTACTTCTTTCGGTTGGCTGGATTCCCACGGTGGAATATCTACGTACTTTAGGATGCCACGGGAGACCCATTTGATGCACAACTCGTGAAATTGAAATCAGGATTCACAATAGTGTGCGGTCGTGGCCGCTATACTTTCGGTATTACGCGCCACCTGTTTACAACTTGTGTTGAAACAAATTTGAGGAGATTCTATGCCCGGCAAGAAGAAGCCCACAGTCAAACCGAAGCCCGCGAAGAGCGAGAAGAGCAAGTCAGCTAAGGCCAAAAAGCCGAGCAAGAAATTGAAGGCTGGGAAAGGCGCGGAGAAGAGCGCGAAGATCACACGCCCGGAAAACACAAAGAAGGAGACGATCATCAACTCTGAGGTTGTTTACACGGGGCCGCTGTTCAGGGTACTGCGCAATGAACTCAGCGATCCTGCGGGACACCATGCGATCCGTGACGTGATCCGGCACAACGGGAGCGTGGTGATCATTGCGGTGGACAGCAGCAAGAGCAAGCGTGATCCGCTGATTGTGATGGAGAAGCAGTATCGCCACGCGGCGGGGCAATATATGTGGGAGTTGCCGGCGGGGAAACTGGACCCGGGCGAAGAGGCACTGACGGGCGCACAGCGGGAGTTGGCCGAAGAGACCGGCTACCATGCCCGGAAGTGGAAGCTGCTGGTTGAGTATTATGCGAGTCCGGGATTTCTGGGCGAATCGATGAAGATTTTTGTAGCTGAAGATCTGGTGGCCGGCGTAGCGCATCCCGAGGAGGATGAGCAGATCGAGATACGCCACGTTCGGCTTTCTGAGATTATGAAGGCGATTGACAAGGGGATCATCATAGATGGGAAGACGCTTTGCGGAGTGCAGATATTTGCGCGGAGACTGCGACGCAAGGGTTGAGCGCGATAGGTGTGCCAGCGAGAATACCACATGGCGGGAATTCAACAATCCCGCCATCATGATTGTGTTGATGCCGCAAATCTTTGAATTCAAATAACTTTTTATTGATTTAGCGACCATACAATTGTTTAAATAACAAAGATTTGACAGTACAAAGTTGAATTCTAGAGAACCTTTCACACAGAATCTACGTCCTATGAGCAGAGGGAGTGGACTTCCCCAGTTAGTCCTCCGCCCTCGATACCACACTCAGAAAGAGGCAAGGCCTGTGGCTCAGTACAAAGGTAAGGTTAAGTGGTTCAACAACGCAAAAGGTTTCGGTTTCATCGGACGTGAGGATGGACCCGATGTGTTTGTGCACTACTCCGCCGTTCAGGTGGATGGCTACAAAACTTTGAAGGACGGCGATGAGGTCGAGTTCGACATTGTTGAAGGTCAAAAAGGACTTCAAGCGGAGTCTGTAGTGCGTCTCAAACAACCAGCCGCAGCCAAAGCGGAGTAATCACCTGCATTAGCCCTCAGCAGTCCGTTGAGGGCTGTTGCGCCTAAGGTGCGTCTACACACAGGTTCTCAATCACAATGTTGAGGCCTGAATAGAACTTTAGATTGAAAGCAAGCGAATCTGCTTTGTAGCATCCTTTAACTGCCACAGTTAGCAGATGTGTCATTTTATTGATTGCCAGGTTTTCCTCTCTCATTTCAAGAAATTCTCCCACCAATTCCCACATTCTCACGTTAAGATGAGGGTGAGAGTTGTTCTGTGTTCGAGTTCGGTTGAACAGAAAAGATGAGGTCGAGATGAGCCTTTTAAACACTACGACGGATCAAGTTGACGACGCAGCCAAGGGTGAGGACTTTGCCAAGGGTACGAGCAACCTGATCAAAGCCCTCATAGTCTCGGGTATTGTTGTCACCATTCTCATTGCGGTTTACGTATTGGTATTTGCCTCAGCACCGCCACCGCCCTCAACGGGCAAGGCAGAGAATGTGTGGGCATATTTCCTGCATACAACGACACCCAGCGTGGATGCCAATGGCGACCCCATCCCGTCGCAGCCATTTGATCGAGTGCTGGTTTTTGCTGAAATCAAAATTCACAACCAGGGCAAGAGCCCGCTGGTGATGCACGAGGTGCTCTCGAACATCACGCTCAACGACGGCATTCACTCGAGCTTCGCGGCGTCGCTGACAGACTTCCAGCGTTTGCTGGTCGCCTATCCGCAACTGAGCTCAATTGCCGGCACACCGTTGAATATCGGTGCAACGCTTGATCCGGGCCAGACAATCTCGGGCACGATCTTTTCTTCGTTTGAGATGACGAAGGCCGACTTTGACGCGCGCAAGGATCTGAACTTCAGCTTCGCGTTCAAATACAACCCGACGCTGATCATTACGCCGACCCAGCCCGTACAGATGCCGAACCTGACGGCTCCGCTGGATGAGCCTACCAAGATTCCCGGCGTGAAGAAGGAGAAGCAGGCTACCGCCGCTTCAGTGTTCCAGTAGAGAGTCATCAGCAGAAACAAAAAGGAGCAGAGACCGCGCTGGTCTCTGCTCTTTATTTGTTGAATCCAAGTGATGATTAGTTACTGGAGATTGTGGCTGGCGCCGGCGCACTCTTTGGCGTGGTCAGGTACCCAGTGACCGTATTCTTGGCGCTGATCGAATTCACAACCACCTCAAAGAGCATTGGTTCCTTGCCGCTGTAGAACTGCAAGGGCTCATTCAGGTTGCGGTCTTTCTTCTCGTAGGATTTGTCGTCGGAGTAGATGAGCAGGGTAAAGCGGCTCTTCTTGGCGTCTGACTTTTTCAATTCCAGGCTCACCGTTCCGACTGGCTTCTTTTGTCCCTTCACCAGCGTAAATTCGTAATAGTTGCGGTCGCCCTTGTGCTTGAGCAGTTCAAGCTCGTCATGGTTGCGGGCAATCAAGCTGCTGTGGCCGTCAAGGTCGCCTTTCATCGATTGCAACTGGCTTACAGCCGTCGCCAAGTCGCCCTGCGTTTTGGTCAGATCGGTCTTGACGCCTCCGACATCCGTCTTGACACCGGAAACATCACTCTGGACAGCAGTGACCTGCTGCGCTGTTTCCTTCTGCGCACTCTCGAGAGCGCGCTTATCAGCCTGCTCGCGATGCAGAATTTCCTGTGCGCTGGCTTCCATCTGCTTCTGTGTCAGGCCGAGGGAATCGCCCAGCTCTTGTGTTGCAACCTTGAGACGCGCCTTTGTCTCGCTCAGATCTGAGCTGAGCTTGGCAGTCTGCTGATTTGAGTCGGCGAGCGCCGCCTCCTGACGCGCAATCCGTCCAGAGAGCGAGTAGTTCCAGATCAAACCGCCGATTGCCGCTAAGAGCGCGAGCGCAAGCGCTACCAGCAGCGCTCCGGATTGTGATCTGGGAGTTTTTTCGGACTCTTCAGATGACTCAAATAAATTTGCCATGGAGTACATTTCCTCTTTTCTTGTTTTTGGTTTGGTGTTCTTGTCGCGCACTGTTGTTGATCTTCGCTGCTTCGCCTCATCAAAATTGAAAGGTGCTACAAAAATGCCACAAATCTACTGTCGCGTCTATATTCTTTGACGCGCCGCCGCAGGCTTTGTCTCGAAATTGTTACATTCCTGCGAAAAATCGTGCACATGCCCAAAAAATCAGCAACTTCAGAGCTATCACATCTGCCCTCAAAATTGCATTGTCCAATAAGAATATCCAATTCAAGCCGTGCGGGCGAGTACTTTCTGTGCCTGATTCGACTCTGGGTGTTACTCCGGAGACCCTCATCCCCGGCTACGGCTTGCATCGAAAGTGTGATTGGCGTCACTTATGCTGCGGATTTGCGTGATTTTATGTGTTCGGAGGCGTACGCCCCGTGACAACCGTTAAATGGCTGAGCTATAAATAAGTTGCTGCTTTTATTTCTTCCGCGCGAGAAGAGCCACTTTAGAGTACTCTCCAGCCGGAGTTTAACCGCATCATTCTTTTATTCTCTGGAGAGTATTCAACATGGCCACCACGACTACAACGGGCAAGGGACTTGAAGGTATCGTCGCTGCAAACTCCGGTATCTGCTGGATCGATGGAGAGGCGGGCGTGCTGGCCTACCGCGGCATCGACATTCACGAGCTGGCACAAAAATCAACTTTCGAAGAGACCACCTACCTACTGTGGAATGGCAAGCTGCCGACAGCGTCTGAGCAGGCAATCTTTGACCGCGCATTGGCAGCCTCGCGCCTGATTGACCCGCGCATCGTCGAAATGCTTCGCAGCTTTCCATCGACAGCGACGCCGATGGAGATACTGCGCACGGCAGTATCCGCGCTGAGCTTCTACGACCCGGACGAGCACGATAACACGCACGACGCCAATGTGCGCAAGAGCTACCGTCTGACCTCGCAGATTGCGATGATCGTCGCCATTTACGACCGCCTGCGCAAGGGCAAGGAGATTGTCGAAGCCGACCCATCGCTGAGCCACGCGGCGAATTTTCTGTGGATGCTCAACGGGGAGAAGCCTTCAGAGACAGCCACCAAGACATTGGACATTGCGTTGATTCTGCATGCGGACCACGAGCTGACCGCGAGCACCTTTGCAGCGCGCGTGATTGCGGCGACGCTCTCGGATATTCACTCGGCTGTGACGGGGGCGATTGGCGCGCTCAAAGGACCGCTGCATGGCGGGGCGAATGAAGGCGTGATGCGTTTGCTTTTTGCGATTGAAAAAGCGGGAGTGGATCCGGTTGTGTACGTGAAGGATATGCTGGCGCGGAAAGAAAAGATCATGGGCTTTGGGCATCGCGTTTACAAAACGGAAGACCCTCGCGCGACGCACCTGCGCAAGATGAGCGAGCAGTTGAGCAAAGACGCCGGCCTGGAAAAATATTACGATTGGTCGCGCGCCATCGAGCTCTACATCAAGCAGGACAAAGGCTTGAACGCGAATGTGGATTTCTACTCGGCGTCGACTTACACGATGCTGGGGATTGATGTTGACTTGTTCACGCCGATTTTCGCAATCAGCAGAATTGCAGGCTGGGCGGCGCACGTGATTGAGCAGCTCGACGACAACCGGCTGATTCGCCCGAGGGCAGATTACATTGGACCGGCGTATCCGAATCCGTGGGTGCCGGTGGAGGAGCGCGAGTAGATAGCGCAATAATTAGGAAAATTGGGTCTGTTTTCTGTGATTCATCTGACTGCAAACAGGCCCAAAGTTTTTGTAAAGATTTTTAGATCATGTGGTAGCTTTATTTTGTAACTCCAAAAATTAACTCAATGCGCCTAATTACCAATCCGGTTTTTATTCTCATATTCTCGGTAGGTTTCTTCCGCGCGCAGCAGATGATTCCTCCTGTTGGTGACACAAAGCCTGCGCCTGTCCCGGTACAAACAGCAGTTAAAGTTCCTGTTCTTCTAAACTCCCCTGATCTGATTTTTCCACTGGAAGCATTACAGCTGAACAAGAATGGCCGTTGTGCAATCGCGTTTATCATAGACAAAGAAGGCGTGCCGCAACACGTTCATGCAATACGCTGTACAGATATAGCTTTCAAAGAAGCTAGCCTCGATACCGCTTCCAAATTCCGTTTCAAACCTGCTGAGGACAAGAATGGACATCCCATCCCATATCCTTTCACCTGGCCAATTCTCTTTCGCGCGACACGAGGAGAAATAGTAACGAAAAATTTTTATCAACTCTACATCACTGCGCCTCCGGGAACCGTCTCTAAACATCCAGACGAAAAGGGTGTTTATCCCCTCAGTGATCTTGTCACTGAGCCGACATTATCTAAATTCATCGATGAGGGATACAGCCAGATGGCATTTGATTTCGATGATACAAGTCCTTGCGATGTGCTCGCGACCATAGATCGAAAAGGCAAGGTCACAGATTTGAGGATTCTACATTGCTTGCGTAAGACTCTCGAAGAGCCCATTAGCAAAACACTCTTGAACTCACGTTTCAAACCTGGCATTTATGAAGGACACCCTGTACCCGTCAGAGTTTTAATCCATATGGAATTCGGTGGCCTGGTAGTCGACAGATAAGTATATGCAATGTGAAGTGCGCTTACGGCGCGACTACTGCAGGCAATGCCAGTTCAAAGTACAATAGATACAACCAACTTGTGAGGAGCCTGCCATGCGCCGTGTTTATTTTGATGCCAATGCCACAACGCCATTACTGCCTGAAGTTGTTGAGGCGATGCGCCCGTACTGGATTGAGCATTTTGGCAATGCGTCATCGATTCATCAGCCCGGGCAGCAGGCGCGCAAGGCGATTGAGCAATCACGCGCGGTGCTGGCGGAGTTCTTCAACTGCCACGAGGCTGAGGTGATCTTCAACTCCGGCGGCACGGAAGGCGACAACACGGCGCTCTTTGGGCTGCTGCATCCCGGCGATCACATGATCACGAGCTCGATTGAGCACTCTGCGGTGCTGGCAGCGGCGCGCAAACTGGCCACGCACGATATTGAGTACACGTTTGTTGATCCGGAGCCGAATGGGTTGATTACGCCGGAGTCGATTCTGCGCGCGATCAAGCCGAATACGCGGTTGATCAGCATCATGCATGCGAACAACGAGACGGGCGTGATTCAGTCGGTTGAAGAGATAGGGAAGATTGCGGCGAACACCGGGCTGTGGTTCCATATTGATGGCGTGCAGGCGGCGGGAAAAATTCCGATTGACGTGAAGCAGATTGGCTGCCATCTCTACTCAATCAGCGCGCACAAGGTTCACGGGCCCAAGGGAACAGGCGCTATTTTTGTGAAAAGCGGAACGCCGCTGGAGTCGCTGATTGTGGGCGGAAGCCACGAGCGCCGGCGCAGAGCGGGAACGGAGAATGTGGCCGGAATTGTGGGTCTGGCGAAGGCGGCGGAGTTGGCGATGCACTCGCTGGCGGACGGAACGATTGATAAGCTTGCCAAGCTGCGCGACCGGCTAGAGGCGGGGATACTTGCTCTGCCGGGCACGGGTGTGAACGGCGCAGATGCATCAGGAAAGATTGCGCCGCGTGCTGCGAATACGACGAATATCTGGTTCAGAGATTTGGAGTCTGAGGCGCTGGTGATTGCGCTTGATCTGAAGGGCGTTGCGGTTTCGGGCGGTTCGGCTTGCCACTCCGGCGCGGTTGAGCCGAGCCACGTGCTGATGGCGATGGGGCTGGACAAGACGCGCGCGCGGGCGAGTCTGCGCTTTAGTTTGATGAAGACTGCGACTGAGGCCGATGTGGATTACGCGCTCTCGATTATTCCCGAAGCTGTGGAGCATCTGAGGAGGCTTGCTCCGGTTGCTGCGGGAACGCGCGGGTAGAGAGAAGCAGCGGAGCTAGCGGAGTTAGCGCGGTTAGCGGAGCTAATTGTCTTCAAACGCTCATGGTTCTTCAATAAAGTTTGTTTTTATGCAAAAGCAAATTCACAAGCTAACTCCGCTAACGCCGCTGAAACCGCAAACTCCGTTATCATAGATACAGATGCCTACTTCCCCCATTGCCGTCGCCATGTCTGGCGGAGTTGACTCGTCGACTGTTGCAGCACTGTTGGCGCGCGAAGGTGCGCCGATTGTCGGGCTGACGCTGCAGTTGTGGGATCAGACGCGGCTTGCCGGGAAGCACGGAATTCCCGAGCAGCCGAAGGCGGGCCGATGCTGTTCGATTGACGATGTCTATGATGCGCGACGCGTGGCGGAGCATCTGGGGATTCCTTATTATGTTGTGAATCAGCAGGAGCGGTTTGAGCGCGACGTGGTGCGGCCGTTTGTGAGCGAGTATCTTGCGGGGCGCACGCCGATTCCCTGTTCGCTCTGCAATGACCATTTGAAGTTTGATCAGTTGCTGACGACCGCGCGCAGCATCGGCGCAGAGAAGATTGCGACGGGACATTATGCAATCAACGAATTTGATGAGGCGCGCGGACGTTGGATTTTGAAGCGGCCCGTAGATCGCACAAAGGATCAGACGTATTTTTTGTTTGGGCTGACGCAGCAGCAGTTGGCGCATACGCTTTTTCCGCTGGGACGGATGACGAAGCCCGCGGTGCGCGAGTTGGCGCGCGAGTCTGGAATTGCGTCGGCGGATAAGCCGGACTCGCAGGAGATTTGTTTTATTCCGGGCGGCGATTACAAGAGCTTCATCACGGCTTACCTTGAAGAGCAGAATGAGACGCTGCCGGATTCTGCGGGCGAGTTGGTGAGTGCGGGCGGCGCGAAGCTCGGGGCACACGAGGGGATTCACGGCTTCACGATTGGGCAGCGCAAGGGTCTGGGTGTGAGCTCTCCGACGCCGCTATACGTGATTCACATAGACCCGGCGACACACAAGGTGACCTTGGGCGCGGATGATGAGCTGGCGACTCTCAAGTTGCGGGCAAACAGATTGAACTGGATCAGCATTGCGGAACTGCGTGCGCCGATGCGGGTACGGGCGAAGATACGGCACCGTCATGAGCCGGCCTGGGCGACGCTGGAGCCGAGTGGCGAGGGCGAGGTTGTGGCGACATTTGATGAGCCGCAGCGTGCGGTGACGCCGGGACAGTCGGCGGTGTTTTATGAGGATGACGAGGTTGTGGGTGGTGGTTGGATTTTGTAAATTTAACGCCTAATGTCCGGGGTTTAAGATGATTCACAACTCCCTTAATCATGCGCTGAATGGAGCAAGTCCGCGTGAGCTCACTGAGCATAGAATTGCCGACAACTCCAGTTGATCGATTCAGAATTCCTGAACAGATGAACGAGTTGGATGGGTTGCGTGGTGCCGCTGCGCTCATGGTGGTACTGCATCATATTTCGCAAAGCTTTGCAGGAATGCCTGTTTCAAAGCTGCTGCACGGCTGGCTGGCACTGACGTATACCGGATGGATTGGCGTTGATATTTTCTTTGCGCTTTCTGGATTTCTAATTACGCGGGTTCTGCTGACAACACGGAAGAAGCCAGATTTTTACCGGAACTTTTATGCGCGGCGCGTGCTTAGGCTGGCAGCGCCATACTTCATCACTTTGGCGCTGGTGGCTATCTTGATTCCGCACAGTTGGGCGTTCCTGGCTCTTTCATTTTTCTATCTTGCCAACTTTGCGCAGCCGCTTGGGATCTGGATGGCTTATCCGCCGCTTTGGTCGCTTGCGGTTGAGGAACATTTCTACCTGTTCTGGCCGTGGCTGGTGCGTTACCTGCGGAGACGCACGCTCTTCATCATTGCAATCCTGATTTGCCTGCTGACGCCGCTCTTCCGCTATTGCTCACAACGTTACGGTTTCTACAATTCGTATGTTTCCTGGTTCCGCTTTGATGGTTTGCTCTGGGGCGCACAGTTGGCGCTGCTTGCCGGCTCGGCCGGCATCACGCGCCGGAGGTTGATTGGCTGGTCGTCAATTGTGCTTTCTGCCGGCGGCGTGCTTTTTGTTCTGGGTGCGATTACGCACAATATCTCGCAGAACTCCGTCCTCGGCAACACATTTGCATTCGCATTCGTCGCCATGATTTCAACCGGAGTAATCGGTTTGATTGCATCCGGTGTGAAGTCACCGCTCTTCGCACTGATGAGAAATCCCGTGGCACGCTTCCTCGGCAACATCAGCTACTGGGTTTATCTCATTCACACACTGATAGTCACTGCTGCAAATCGAATAACTGCGGGATGGCAGCCAGACTGGACGAACTACCTGACACGAACTACATTCGTTTTAACTGTCTGCATTCTTTCAGGATTTATCATTCGACACGTTGTGGAGTTACCAACACAGTCATTGAAAAAATACTTTAGGTGATTTTGCGTTTAGCAAAATCAGTTCTGCACGGCCCAGGCGAGACCGTCGGGACTTGCGACGCTGACTTTGCCAACTGAGGTCCAGGTGGCGAGGTCGATGACGGCGACGAATCCATCGCGCCCGCAGGCGACGTAGGCGCGCTTGCCATCGGGCTGCATTTGAATTCCGCCAGTGCCGTGAATCTCAGTGAGGCGCTTGAGAGCATTGTGCGTTGCTGCGTCGAAGACGACGAGGGCACTCTGCGCGGAGATGAGGACGTGCTTGCCATCGGGTGTGAACTTGAGGCGGTTTGCGCCGCGCACATCGGCGGCGAGAGTGGCAGTAACTTTTTTGGTGGCGAGGTCGATGATGCTGACGGTTCCGTCATGCGCGTTGGCGACCCAGGCTTCTTTGCCGCCGGGCGAGACGTCGAATCCCTCAGCGCCAGCGCCGACGGGAATAACGGTGAGTTGCCAATCTCCGCCGGTTGATGACGGCATTGGGGGCGGGCCTTGATTGTAGCTGTTGGCATTCGGCGGAGGCGGCGGCATTCCCATGGGGCCATCGCCGGGTTTGTGATCGAGCTTCTCCATTAACGTGACGGTGGCAGAGGTGACGTTGGTGGTGAGGATTTTTTTGGCATCGGGAAAGACGTAGATCATGTGGGTTCGATCCTGCCCTGTGCCCATGATC
>DAHXOQ010000069.1 GCA_027364815.1 Acidobacteriaceae bacterium
CTATAGCTCTTGGGGTTTCGTCGGCAGAACTCATTTCTACGAGCGAGAAAGCATTTGGTCAAACTCTCAAAACAGATGTCAGAGCGAATCGCCGCCGTAACAAATAAGCGGGCAAAGATTGTTGTAGACACAATCAAGAAGAACGGAAGCATCTCAACTGAAGAGTTGAAGAAGATTGGTTATGACCACCCTCCGAGAGCGGCACGGGACGTCCGGGAATTAGGAATCCCACTGAAGACGACTTTTGTCACGAGTAGTAACGGCAAAAGAATGGGAGCGTATTCTTTCGACACAGAAGCAGTAGAAGCAGGGAAGCTTGGCAGGAAAACACTTCCGAAGAAGATCAGAGATAGATTGATTGCGGACGCGGGAAGCAAGTGTAATCTGGACGAGGCGACGCACCATCTTCAAGTAGACCACCGCATACCCTATGAAGTGGCAGGCGAGACGTTAGCTCACGAGAAGGAGCCTTTCCAAATATTGTGTGGATCATGCAATAGGCAGAAGTCTTGGGAATGTGAACACTGCCAGAATTGGATAGACAAAAAGAATGTTGAGGTCTGCCGTACTTGCTATTGGGCAAGTTCCGAGAAATATACACATGTCGCTCTGAGGCAGGAACGGCGTATTGATATTGTTTGGACGGGTGGCGAGGTTCGTGATTTTGAAGCTGTCTCTTCCCGAGCCAGTAAAAACAATCGAAGTGTTGCGGATGAGGTGAAATCAGAACTCAAAAGCTAGGCGAATAACTCACGTTGAATCGCGAAGTCAGCTAGGCACAATTTACGATTCGTCCTCTTCAATGGAATCGAATTGGATACATAGAGCGATTCGACTGTAGCATCGTCTCGTCCATTCAGGGTTGCCTGACTTGAACGGCCCACATCTAAGAGAATGCGATGAGCAAGGCCTGTGGGGAGCGCCTCTCCGTAAATCTTGCCACCGCAATGACCGTCGTAACTGAGTACGAACGGGATGTCCTTCTGATTGAGAATCTTCAAAGCATCTATCATTTGCTCACGAGAAACACCGGCGATGTACCTGCTGTCCCGACCTTCACTTGTCCCTTGATAGGGAGGGTCTAAATAGAAAAAATCTCCGGATTGTGCGTTGCGAAATAGAACTGAAAAATCAGACGTGACCGCCTCACATCTACCAGTCAAAAGTTTATGTGCCTGCCTGAGGCTTTGTTTCATTGTCTCCGGTTTTGTACCCGTACGCCGCTTGTCCGGCGATTGATTGAATTCACCGGAGGGATTGAATCGCACCGCATTTTTTACACAACGAGCCAACAGATAAAGCAGCTTTGCGGGATCTTTGTCTCGATTGAACTCTGAACGCACTTCATAGTATGCATCGATGGGACTCTTGCGCTCGCGAAACCAGAGCATCTCATAAGTCTCGCCGATTGTGGTCGGGTCTTTGATGATGGCTCGCCATAGTCCAACCAACGGTTCTAATGCATCGCCTATGACAAACATCGGGAACAGATTCTTCGAAGCTGCGGCGAGAGTCACGGCAGCAGATCCGGCAAATGGCTCTACAAGCCTGGCAAATTCACGGTCAGGAACCTGACTCAGAATTGCAGAGGCTAACCTGCGTTTGCTGCCTTGATACGGAATTGGATGGGGTATAGAATTTGCCAACATTTTTCTCTCACTAATCAACTTTACATCGGACAGGGGCAGACTGACGTATTTTGCTCATATTCTCCCTCCAGAAGCGTCCCATTTTAGGCTTTCTCGCGGGTGGGCGGATTGCATAACTCTAGTTCTTTCATGATGGTACACACAAGATTTTTTACTGGTAGCTACTCCGTCGTCTTGAAACTCGTCTCCGCCGTTGCCAGTGAGCTTCCGCCAACCCAGACCTTATACGTCGTCGCTTCCACAACCCGCTTCACTTCGACGTTGTAGAAGTTCAACTCATCAAAGCCCAGCGTGAACTCCACATGTTTCTGCTCTCCCGGCGCTAGCGTCACGCGCTTGAAGCCCTTCAACTCACGCACCGGCTGTTCAACGCTGGCATATGTATTGCGAATGTAGAGTTGCACAACTTCAGTGCCCGCCACACTCCCCGTGTTCTTGACGTCGATTCCTACCGTCACCACCGGCTTATGCCCGCTTGCCATCACTTCCTTCACAGGTACTTCGCTGCGGCTGATTGTCGGCGTTCCATAACTGAAGCGCGTATAGCTCAGACCCCATCCAAACGGATACAGCGCAGAGTTTTCCTCATCAAGATACCGCGACTGGAACTTCTCTCCCGGTGTCGAGGGCAGGTGGCTCAGGTCGCCATGTGCGTAGCGTCCGGTGGGCAACTGCGCGTAGTAGAGCGGCTCCTGACCCACGGCGCGCGGCAGACTCGCCGGCAACTTGCCTGATGGATTGCTCTCGCCAAAGAGCGTCTCGACAATCGCTGGTCCAGCTTCAATCCCCGGGCTCCATGCTTCAAGAATCGCAGGGACGTGCTGCGATGCCCACTTCAACTCAAGGGGACGTCCGGCCAGCACAACCAGAATCACCGGCTTGCCCGTTGCCACCACTGACTCAAGCAAACGCTCCTGTGCGCCGGTAAAACCAAGTTGAGTGCGGCTCGCCGCCTCGCCTTCCATCCAGTTCGTGCTCTCCCCAAGCGCCAGAATCACCATATCAGCCTTTTGCGCCGTGGCAACTGCATCGGCTATCGTCTTGTCATCATCCGGAACGGGTAGATGCTGATCTGCCGCCACAGGGAAATTGAAATTCACGCGCTTCAAAACATTCGCGTCTTCGCCGCTGAGCAGATCACAACCCTCGGCGTAGAGCATCCGGTCACCGAGCTTTTGAGCCAGCGCGGTTTTGAGAGACACCACATCAGCCGGATTGCCCGTGACCGTCCATGCACCCAGAACATCGCGCTGATTGTCAGCCAACGGCCCTATCAACGCGACCTTCTTCGTATTGGAATTCAGCGGCAGCAGTGCCCCCACGCCTTCAACCGGATCGTTCTTCAACAGTACAAATGTCTCCTCTGCAACCTTGCGCGCCAGCGCACGACGCTCCGGCGTTGCCGCGTATGCAGGGCCAGGCTTGGTGTATGGATGCTCAAACAAGCCAAGCGCAAACTTGACGCGCAGTATTCTCCGCACCGCATCGTCGATGTAGTGCTCGGGAATTTTTCCCGACCGTACCTGCGCGGCTATTACGTTGCTGTAAAGGTTGCCTTCCATATCCATATCTACGCCGGCCTCAAGCGCCTTGCGTGCTACCGTCGGACCATCAGGGCCAATTGCGTGTGAGAGCAATTCATGGATCGCGCCCCAGTCGGAGACGACAAATCCATTGAAGCCCCACTCCTTGCGCAGTATCTGGTCCAGCAAAAATGGGTTGGCCGTAGCCGGAACGCCATTTACAGAATTGAAAGAGCTCATCATCGTCGCCGCGCCCTCTTCTACAGCAGCGTGATAAGGCTCCAGATAAACCTGGCGCAATGTCAGTTCGCCCATCTCAACCGCGTTGTAGTCGCGACCAGCAATTGCCGCGCCGTAGGCTGCGTAGTGCTTCACGCTGACAGCTACTGAATCCGGCTTTGCGAGATCGCCCTGCTGGTAGCCGCGTACCCAGGCGCGCGCCAGCGCCGATCCCAGATATGTATCCTCCCCATTCGATTCAATAATGCGGCCCCAGCGCGCATCACGCGCAATATCGACCATCGGCGAGAAGACCCAGCTGATTCCGTCAGCGCGCGCTTCTATGGCGCCGGTGTGCGCCACCAACTCAGCCGTCTCCAGATCCCAGCTTGCCGCCAGGGCCAAGGGAACCGGAAAGGTCGTGCGATGGCCGTGAATTACATCAAGGCCAAAAATAATCGGAATGTGCAGACGTGATTTTTCAACCGCAATGTGTTGGTAGTGGTTGGTCTTCTCCGCTCCCACCACATTCAGCATCGAGCCTACCTGACCCTTTTCAACCAGCTCGTCATAGGAGAGATTCGACGCATGTGGACCCGTTGCATTGCCTGCCGAATACTGAACCATCTGCCCGATTTTTTCTTCAAGTGTCATCTGACCGAGCAGCTTTTCTACCCGTGCATTCAAGGCTTTATCAGCTAATTGAGCATTCGAAGGAGATTGGGAGATCGCTGCGGACGTAAGTATCGCCGCCACTAGCAAAAAAAGTAAGTGGTTCTGAAAGAGTTTGGCTCTCATGACTGAGAATGATAAATCCTTTGATCCGCCTCTGTAACGGTTTTCCTGTGCGCAATCTTTGCGCAATCTTTAAGCTGAAATTAAACTCGTCGTTGCTCTGCTTCTTCTTTCCACGTATTCTTGCGGATTTCTCAGGCTAATTTGCCCATATTTACACTCGCAGCTTTATACCCTCATGAAATACTCTTTCGAGGGAGAAGCATGGAAGATTATTTCAGACAGTTGAGACGGGCCCTCTGGCTGGCCCTGAGCCACGACGTGCTCAACACGGCGAAGGCCGCTGCCTACTCCGGAATGCTCATGCTCTTCCCGGCACTGCTCGTCGTTTCAACCCTGCTCGCCCAGGCACCAGCAGGTGCTACTTTGGTCGGTGAATTACGCGCCGCTTGTGAACAGTTTTTCCCATCTGACACCATGCAGCTTTTGCAGTCCTCCTTCCAAACCCGCCGGCTGCACTCCATGCAACTGCTCATCTCTGCCGCCGCACTCAGCCTTTTCGCCGCGCTCGGCCTCATGCTTTCTTTGATGGAAGGTTTTCGCCGCGCCTATCGCCTTCCCCGTGATGACTGGGGATTCTGGCAAAGACAATTCCGCGCCCTGATGCTGGTTCCCATTGCGTTGCTCCCCTTTTCAATGGCCACCCTGATTGTCCTCTTTGGACACCAGTACGAAACCTGGATGATCGCCAACGCAGGCCATGAGCTGCGCGCTCTCGTCCTCTTCTTCTGGCGCATGGTCCGCTGGCTCCTCGCCGCCGGTACCAGCGTCGCTGTTCTCAGCAGCATCTATCACTTCGGCACACGTCGCACTGAGCATTGGAAAAACGTTCTCCCCGGCGCCCTCACTGCTACCTTCATCTGGTTTCCGGCAACCCTGCTCTTTGGCTTGTATGTCAATCGCGTCGCTTCGTATTCAATGGTCTACGGTTCTCTCGGCGCCACAATCGCAACCATGGTCTGGATTTATATCTCCTCGTTCAGCTTTTTGCTCGGCGCTGAGTTCAACGGCATCCTCTATCGTGAGCGTGCCTCTGATAACTTGGCTTGACTCCCGAATTCGAAACGATTCAATCTGATTCTCACTTTATTCATCGCATATTTATTGTTATTACAATCGTCTCATTTTTAAATTGAAGCTCCATGTAAAATAAAGATGGCTACTCTCAACACCACGCTGAACAAACACGCGCATTTTCTCGCTGCATGGAGCCACCCGATGTCCTCTTCTGATTCCAGAAATGAATCCTCTTCTACCCGTCGCGCCAAAATTGTTGCCACTCTCGGGCCCGCTTCAAATACTCCAGAGATGCTGCGTAAACTCATCCATTCAGGCGTTGATGTCGTCCGGTTGAATTTTTCTCACGGCACACTGGAAGACAAACTTACGCTCATTCAGATGATTCGCACCGTGAGTCAGGAGGAAGGCAAGCCGCTCTGCATCCTCGGAGATCTGCAAGGCCCCAAAATTCGCACCTCCAAGCTCGTCGATCACAAGCCGGTTCTCCTCGTGGCAGGACAAACCCTCACCATCACGCCGCGCGAGATTGAAGGCACAGCGGGCATCGTCGGAACCACCTTCAAAACTCTCGCCGACAATGTTGAAGAAGGTTCGCGCATTCTGCTTTCTGACGGCTTGATTGAATTGCGCGTCAAGGATGTGGACGGCAGCAATGTCATCTGCGAGATCATCAATGGCGGTATGCTCGGCGAGAACAAAGGAATCAACCTGCCCGGTATCGCTGTGCGCGTTCCTTCGCTCACCGACAAGGATGCTGTCGATCTCGAGTGGGCCGTCAAGAACGGTGTCGACGCTATTGCCGTTTCCTTTGTCCGCACCGCTGAAGACGTGCGCCTGGTCAGAAATCGCGTCTCCGCATACGGCGCTGAAACATGGATCATCGCCAAGCTTGAAAACCCCCAGGCCATTGAGCATCTCGACGCAATCCTTGAAGCAGCCGATGGAATCATGGTCGCTCGCGGCGACCTCGGCGTTGAAATGCCACCGGAAAAAGTCCCTGCCATTCAGAAGCACATCATTCGCCGCGCTGGTATCTTCCGCAAGCCGGTCATCACTGCAACGCAGATGCTCGAATCGATGATTGAGAATCCGCGCCCCACCCGCGCTGAAGCCTCTGATGTTGCCAATGCTGTCTATGACGGCACCGATGCCGTCATGCTCTCCGGTGAATCGGCGATGGGCAGGTACCCCGTTGAAGCCGTCGCCATGATGGACCGCATCGTCACTGAAGCTGAACGCAACATCCGCGAAGACATCGACAATCTACCCCGTGCGGCGCACTTGCAGGGTGACGGAAAACTCTCCATCGCTGAGACCATCTGCGAAGCCACCGCCCACGCCGCCGATGATCTTGACCTGCGCGGCATCGCCCTCTTCACCGAGTCCGGCGCTACCGCGCGGCAACTCTCCAAGTACCACCCTGACTCGCCCATCTACGCGCTCAGCTCAAACCCGGTCACCATCAATCGCCTCAATCTCCTCTGGGGAACCAGGCCAATCCAGTCTTCACGCCTCACCACCACTGAAGCCATGGTCGCAGCCGCCGATGCCATGTTGCGCAAGGCTGGCTTCGTTAAGCTCCGCGACGTCATTGGCATCGTTGCCGGAACCCGCACAAAATCCGGCTCCACCAACTTCCTCCGCCTCCACATCATCGGCGACCTCGACGCCGACAAAGCCGCTCACTGATTCCGAGAACAAAATCAAAAGGGCCGCTCTTGATGAGAGCGGCCCTTTTACTGAGAACTGACAACTGAGAACTACTTCCCAGCCAACTGCCTCAACACATACTGCAAAATTCCGCCGTGTTCGTAGTACTCAATCTCCTGCGGCGTATCGATTCGCACGCGCGCCTCAAAGCTCTTCACCGAACCATCCGCCGCCTTCGCCTTCACCGTGAGCGTATGCCCTGCAGCAAACTTCGACGCCAGCAGTGGAATCAAACCGGCAAAATCAAAAGTCTCTTCACCCGTCAATCCCAGCGATTCCACATTCTGCCCCTCCGCAAATTGCAGCGGCAAAATTCCCATCCCCACCAAATTCGACCGGTGGATTCTCTCGTAGCTCTCAGCAATCACCGCGCGTATCCCGAGCAGCTTCGGTCCCTTCGCCGCCCAATCGCGCGACGAACCCGACCCGTACTCCTTGCCCGCAAGAATCACCAGCGGCACTCCGCGCTCAGCGTACTTCACGCTCGCGTCGAAGATGCTCATCCCTTCGCCCTCAGGCAGCAGCCGCGTCACGCCGCCTTCAGTTCCCGGCGCCAGCTTGTTGCGCAGCCTGACATTGGCAAACGTCCCGCGCACCATAACTTCATGATTGCCTCTGCGCGAACCATAGCTGTTGAACTCCGCCGTCTTCACTCCGTGCTCGGCCAGATATTTTCCCGCCGGCCCATTCGCCTTGATATTTCCCGCCGGAGAAATATGATCCGTCGTCACCGAATCACCCAGCACTGCCAGCACGCGCGCATTCAGAATCTCCGTAACCGGCGCAGGCACAGCCGTGATGCCGTCAAAATACGGGGCTTTACGGATATAGGTAGAATCCGGCTCCCATGCATACACATCGCCCTGCGGAAATTTCAATCCCTGCCAATTCGCATCGCCATCCGCAACCGTCGCATACTCCTTCGTGAAGCTTTCGCTCACCACGCTCGTCGAAATCGCATCCGAGACTTCTTTCTGCGTCGGCCAAATATCTTTCAAGTAAACCGGCTTCCCCGCCGCATCATTCCCCAGCGGATCCGCATCAAAGTTATGCCCGATCTTTCCCGCCAGAGCATACGCAACCACCAGCGGCGGACTCATCAGATAATTCGCGCGCACATCGACATTCACGCGCCCCTCAAAATTTCTGTTGCCGCTCAGCACGCTCACTGCAACCAATCCATGCTCGTCAATCGACTTTGAAACATCGCTCGGCAACGGTCCGGAATTTCCAATGCACGTCGTGCAGCCATAACCCACCACATGAAATCTCAACTTCTCGAGATACGGCAGCAATCCAGCCTTCTGGTAGTAATCCGTCACCACCCGCGAACCCGGCGCCAAGGACGTCTTCACCCAAGGCGGCACAGTCAATCCCTTCTCAACAGCCTTCTTCGCCAGTATCCCCGCGGCAATCATCACCGATGGATTCGATGTATTCGTGCAACTCGTAATCGCCGCAATCACCACCGAACCATGATCGAGATACTTGTCAGCATCCACGCCGAAACGTTCCTTCACCGTCGCCGTCGTATTCAGATTCTCGTGAACCACGGTCCCCGTCTTCCACTCCGCCGCCGTGCGCGTCCCCAGCGGCTTCGCCGTCGGCGAGAGCAAACCTGGCAACTGCTCTTTGAAACTGGCGGCAACATTTTTCACCAGCACGCGATCCTGCGGACGCTTCGGTCCCGCCACGCTCGGCTCTACCGTCGCCAAATCCAACTCCAGCGTCGCCGTGTACTCAGCCTCAGGTGTCGCGCTCGTATGGAACAGGCCTTGTTCTTTGTAATACGCCTCAACGAGCTTAATCTGCGCCGCATCGCGACCCGACAATCTCAAATAACGCAGCGTCTCCTCATCCACCGGGAAGATTCCGCACGTCGCTCCGTACTCCGGAGCCATGTTGCTGATCGTCGCCCTATCCGCCAACGGTAGCGCCGCAATTCCCGGCCCATAGAACTCCACAAATTTTCCAACCACGCCCAACTTGCGCAACGCTTGCGTCACAGTCAGCACCAGATCCGGCGCCGTCGCGCCCTCTTTCAATTTCCCCGTCAGCTTGAATCCCACCACCTGCGGAATCAGCATGCTCACAGCCTGACCCAGCATCGCAGCCTCGGCTTCAATTCCGCCCACACCCCAACCCAGCACGCCGAGTCCGTTAATCATCGGCGTGTGTGAATCAGTTCCCACCAGCGTGTCCGGATACGCAACCGTCTCGCCATTCACTTCGTTCGTAAACACAACCCGCGCCAGATATTCCAGATTCACCTGGTGGCAAATTCCCATCCCCGGCGGAACGGCCGAGAAATTTCTGAACGCCGTCTGTCCCCACTTCAAAAACGCATACCGCTCGCGATTCCTCTGAAACTCCAGCAGCGAATTTTCGTCATACGCTTTCGGGCTTCCAAACTCATCCACCTGCACGGAGTGGTCAATCACCAGCTCCGCCGGAACCAGCGGATTCACGCGCTCCGGATCGCCGCCCAGCGTCTTGATCGCATCCCTCATCGCGGCGAGATCGACCACTGCGGGCACGCCGGTGAAATCCTGCATCAGCACCCGCGCCGGCATATACGCAATCTCGCGGCTCGGCTCGGCCTTCGCATCCCACTTCGCCAGAAACTCAATATCGCTCGCCGTCACGTTCACGCCATCTTCGCGGCGCAGCAAATTCTCCAGCAGAATCTTCAAGCTGAACGGCAAGCGGCTCAGGTTAAATCCCTGCGCCTCAAGCGCAGGCAGTCGATACAGCGTGTACTTGCGATCACCACAATTCAACGTCGCTTTAGCTTTGAAACTGTTCATCAGAGGAAAACCTTTCTCTCCGCCATCGGGCGGGGTTCATGCGCAACCTGCTTCTTCAGATTGCTTTCATCTAACCAATAATTTGTCATCCTGAGCGACGTTTGGCGCGCCTTTTGCGACAAACTGAGTCGAAGGACCTGCGTCATTTGATGAGGAAGAAAAAACTCTACCCTCGCCCGCGATCATGCCGACCCAGGCGGAAACGTTTGAAGCGCGTAATGCGGAATGGTTCCGTGTATCTGCGCATAGCTCTCTCCACCCAATTTTACCGCGAATCGCGGAGGTGTATGCCACGGTTTCCGATGAGTTTTCAAACCCACACTGCGGGTGTCACACCACGGGTGCCACACCATGGGTGCCCCCGGTCCCTCGCAATTGGGGACCGGCACTCCAAACACTACGCCGGATGCTGTGTGCCCACTCTTCGCTGAATTCTGCAAACGCTTTACCAATCCCGGAGGGATAAGACGAAAATAGCCCAGGGTGAACCCGGAGCATCGCGAAGGGGCAACCCTGGGTAACCCTCACCCATAAGAAATGAACGGACGCGGCTTTCGCCGCGTCCGTCCCGGAGGGAGCAGTGGCCTTCAGGCCACTGAAAAACCATTCAAAAATCCCCGGCTTTAGCCGCGGCGTTTCTAACAGACATTTCCATCACCCCAAAAACGCCAATTGCATGAGAATGCACGTAGTCAGCTTTACAATCTGTTGAATGGAAATAAAGATATGTTATTGAAAGAGTAACTTCCGATTAGGCGGTGATACATCTGGAACAAAAAACGGGCATACATAGCTCACTCCCTTGAGGTTCGAGCGCTAAACTTAAATATGCAACGATCCCAGTTCGCTTCTATTGGTTATTTAGTAGCCGCTGTCACGTCTTTCTTACTTGCGCTCTGGTCGGCTGTTGGAATTTTAGGTGCCTTCCTGGTTCCCGGAGATGAATCTGATCCCTACAAATTCGTGTACCAGATTGGATTGGCAAGCGGGTGCGCGCTTGTATCATTTTTGTTCTTTCAACTTGGTAGATGGTGCCTTGTAAGACGTCGCTTGATTCCGCCGCTGAGCTGATCAGAAATGTGATTACTTCCGGTTAGCCGGTCATCCGCCAGAAATAGCTCTTTGAGCTAGAATTGGCCATCGGAGAATTGCTGTGACAAAGCGTCTGGTTCTGTTCGTTGGTATGCTTCTCGCTGTTGATTTGAATGCAGCAACAACCAATCTCTACCCCAACGAGATCAAGGGCTTTGAATTCTATGCGCAGTATCTGGCTCCATTGCGTCCACATCAGTCGGATGCGAAACAAGTGATTCAAATCCTAGGTTCAGATCAGGGCTTTGAATTGAAGGACTGGAAAGTGTTTTTTCTTTTTTCATGTTCAGAGGACGTTATTAATTGTTCTCATGGCCCCCGAAATGATCCTCTTGACACTATTGTGATCACGCCGAAGCATCGGGTGTCGATGCGTCATCTGAAGTTCCCTCTGGCTTTCTCTCACAGCTATGGGGGTGTGTCCGAGATAAACGTCACCTGCGATATCTATACCGACAAATTCGGCCTCCAGTACTGGATTGTGTCACACGATTTTCAGTCGTACAAAAAAGGCGATTTGCTGCGCATTGAATATGGCCCCGCACCAAATGAAAAAGAATGAGCGGTGAATTATCGTTCCACCAGGTTCATCGCCAATCCGGAAGTTACCCTACAGCTAACCCCAAATCCCTTTGAAATCCATGCAACTCATCCTCCACTTGACATCCCCTCCCCAACAAGAGAACTTTATTCATCACTCCCATCCTTCATCAGGAGTTTCCCAAATGCTCCATCGCGCAATTCCAACCC
>DAHXOQ010000006.1 GCA_027364815.1 Acidobacteriaceae bacterium
CGGGATACCAGCGGGCGTTGACGAGATCGTTCTCGGGGTAGGGGGTGCGCTCGGGTGAGGTGAAGCGCAGGAATTGCGCCTTGGGCAGGGAGCCGTTTTCAGCCTGCTCGCGCAGGGCGGCGTCCTGGGCCAGTGTCTCGGGGCGGACGTTGGTGGGGAAGAGCTGGGGAAAGCGGTCTTCAAGGCGGTAGTCGGTGGGTTTCTGGTAGCCGAAGAACTCGTCAGCGTTGGCAATGATCCAGTCGTTGAGCTTGTCGAATGTGGCGAGGGCTTCGGTTTTGGACATGGATTCGGAAGCGGCGATGCCGGCGCGGTCGAGGGTTTGTTGCACCCAGTCAAAACCCCATTCAACGGGGCGAACAATGCGGTTCTCGTCACGCGTGGTGAGGCGCGTCTCCCATTTGTACATCCACTTCGAATACCAGGACTTAATCATTCAATACCTATTTTATCAGCGTGGATGCAGGAGATTTGTTAAAGCTTTAAGTAGTTATGTGTGTGATTTTGGTTAGCTTGATTGCATTTTTTTGCGAGCCCAGAAGTACCAGCCACCGCTGAGGAGCGTGATGAGGGCAATCAGGCATTGGGAGATGACGCAGTAGACACACCAGACCTGGAGGACGTCTTTCTCAATGTGCGAGAGATAGAGTGCAAAGCAGAAACCGATGAAAGAGAAGAGGAAAGAAAGCGCGCGCAGGGTGCGGAAGCTGAAGATGCCGATGGCCAGATAGCCGACGATGCCAAGTGCGGCGACAGGAATGTGTGCGATCTCAGAGAAAGGGCTGTGATTGACGATGCCGCAATCCCACTTGGCATTGATGTCGCAGGGTTCAACGTCGTTGGAATAGTGGACGCGGAGGGCGAGAGCGGAGACGATGACTCCGGCGAGAGCGAGGGTCAGGAGTACGTAGCGCATAGGTTAATGCTAGCAGGATGGGGCGGGGATTTGATGTGCGGAGATTCAGCTTTTGCTTTGAGGAGATCCTGCTTTTGATGTGAGGAGATTAGGATAAGGAAATGGCGGAATTGAGAGCAAAGCAGCGGCGCATTGCGTTCTTTGGCGGGAGCTTTGACCCTCCGCATGCGGGGCATCTGGCCATTGCGCGGGCGGCACGGGAAGCGCTCGATCTGGATGTGGTTTTGTTTGCTCCGGTGGGCGTGCAGCCGCTGAAAAGTGGGAGTCTCGTCAGTGCGAGTCTGGGTTCAGTAGTCGCAAGCTTTGAGCAGCGGCTGGCGATGACGCGGCTGGCGATTCAAGGCGAAGCGGGCTTTGAGATTTCAACACTCGATGCGCCAGTGAGCGATGACGCACCGAATTTTACGGCGGAGACGCTGGAGAGATTGAAGGCGGAGTCGGGAAGTGAGGCAGAGATTTTTTGCCTGATGGGCGCGGATTCGTTTTTGCAGTTGAGTCGCTGGCACCGCGCGAATGAGTTGCCGTTTTTGGCGGAGTTGATTGTGGCTGCGCGGCCGGGTGAGGAACTGGAGCCGATGGGGCAACATCTGCCGCCAGGGATTGAGCAGGTGGAGAGGCCGCTGCTGAATGAGGATGGCAGCTTGAAGCAGTGGACCGTAAAAGATGCAAGCGGAAGACAGGCTGTGATCAGTGTGCTGCCGAATCTGCATTACGAAATTTCAGCGACTGAGTTGAGGGCGGCGATTCAAAATGGCAATCAGAGATTGATGAATGGTGAAGAGGAACTGAAATCTGCGGTACTCGATTATATTTACGAGCACAAACTATATGCTTTTACAATCTGAATGCGCTATTTAACTGGAATATATTCAATTGGACGGTTTACGCGTACTCCGTTCATTTCATCAATTACTTGTTCACCCATAAGACTGCGTTGTAAATGTGATTCATTCATCTTGATTTCTGAATTGCATGCTTGCCTCATTTCAAGTCCATTTTGTCGTCTTCCGATTGGCAAAACCGCGATTATCTCCTTTTTGGGCCAACGGTTCCTTATCAACTTAATTACAGGTATTAAATCCGTGTCGCCAGAAACCAAAATTGCTTTATCAAATTTATCTTGGTGAGCGAGATCCAGCATGCGAATAGCAATATTTACGTCAGTCTGTTTCTCAATTCGGATACTAAAGTTACCTCGACAAGATGCCTCGCACCGAACAAATTTTTCTCTAAAGGCACCTAGGGTAACATTAACGCCATGGCATTCTTGAGCTCGAATAAATGCACGGTGTCTCATTTGTTTTCCAATATCCAAAGTGGGAACTGTCGTAAAAAAATCCACTCCGATTAAATCTTCGTTGCCCCCAACGAAACATTTCGCTAAATCACGAAGGCTTATCCATTTGTATTTACGATATTTATGATTGTCTTCTTTTGTTTTGCCGTCATTAAACCAGTCGAGCGCATGATAGAGATTAAAGCCATCCACGAAACAGTGGACACGAGTTTTCGCGACTACTGCTGTATCTATATTGTCAACATCTTCGCTCGAACTCATTTCGCGAACCTTCTGTGGAAAAATTGTAGACAATTCAGTATATACGGAGTATTATATTCTTATTCATCCCGTTGTGTTTACACAGCGGCGCCGGCTCTTTCGGGGGCCGGTTTTGAATTTTGTGGTTAAAAGTTTACCTTGGGCCAAAGAATACATTAGCAATATATATAAACAACAACGTGCACCTACAATAGTCGCTGTAGTAGATAGTTTTGCATCCGCCTCTTACACGCGCTATCCTTGCATCTGGAGCAACGATAACAAGCATGAGCAATCTGGAAGCGCGTAAAGAGATTCGCAAGCAGTTGCAGACGGCGCTTGCCGCCTGCGAAGACAAAAAAGCAGTTGAGACAAGAATTCTTGAGTTGGATCCGGTAGATTCGGGACTGACGGATTACTTCCTCATCACTTCAGCGACGAACGAGCGCCAGGCCATCGCGATTGCCGACGAGATTGAGCTAAGACTCAAGCACGAGTACGGCATGTATCCGAACTCGGTTGAGGGACGCCGCCAGGGCGAGTGGATCCTCCTCGATTACGTTGATTTTGTGGTTCACGTCTTCCAGACCGAGAAGCGCGCCTTCTACGACATTGAACGCTTGAGGAAGAGCGCACGCCCGCTGACGCCGGACGAGTTTGACGCCGAGCTGAAGCGTGACTTGAGCGAGAAGACGCGTGCGGCCAGGACGCAAGCCAAGCCAGTTGTCGTAGCAGCCAAAAAGAAGGCAGTGGCGAAGAAAGCAGCAAAGGTTACTAGTAAGGTTCCCGGGAAGAAACCCAAAGAAACAGGCAAGAAAACCAGAACAACTGCCAAAAAAACCAAGAAAACCCCAAGTGGGGCCGCAAAGAAAATGGCAGTTAAAAAGGTCGTCAAAAAGGCTGCCAAGAAGGTTCCGGCGAAGAAGATCACCAAGAAGGCGCCCGTCAAAAAGGCAGTCAAGAAGGTTGTCAAAAAGCCGGCGAAGAAGATTGTGGCCAAAAAGCCCCTTAAGAAGGCAGCCAAAAAGCGCCGCTGATTTTTGAGTGAGTTTGAACTGTTTGTGTGTGTCCGAGGACACAAGCGGCGATTTGAAGGTTTGTGCGACAATAATCAGGACGGAGCTTCATCCGTAAGATGAAGCGTGGAGGTAGAACCATGGGTGAACTTTTTCAACCAACGCATCTTATTCTGATCGGCATTGTGCTTTTTCTTCTCTTTGGCGCCAAGCGTCTACCCGAGCTGGGCAAGGGACTCGGTGAGGGTCTGAAGGGCTTCAAGGAGGGTATCAAGGGCGAACCGACACCGGCAGCACCTGCGCCAATCCAGCAGCAACAGGCCGCGCCACAGCCGCCACCTCCTCCCGCTCCGACCAACACGCCGATTCAGCCACAGTAATTTTTTCAGTGGATTGAAAGAAGCCCAGGTCTCTTGAATGAGATCTGGGTTTTTTATATGTGTTTTAATTATTTCCGAGAATAGAAAGAGGATATTTTATGGGTGAGCTTTTTCAACCGACGCATATAATTCTGATCATCTTTGTACTTTTTATTCCAGTGTTTGCTTGGCTCCCAGTCATTTGCTTTTGGCAGATCTTCAAAAAGTCTGGTTTTCAGCCTGCACTGAGTTTTTTGTTTTTAATTCCGTTGATCAATCTCGTTCTTCTAATTTGGTTCGCATTTTCTGATTGGCCCGCACTGAAGAATAAGAATTAATCAGCGGCCTAGATAGAAGTGATCATGCGCAAAATTAATTGCGGAAGAGAAATTTTGCGCACATTTCAATCGGCCCTCCGGGACGAGAGCTCATTGATGAATTCTGACCCAGGGCTGCGCGATGCTTGCCCTGGGCTATTTTCTATGCTCCCTACGGGAGCGATCTTTCGGGTGATGGATTTTGTTGGAGTCGCCGCGGTTTTGCGGGTAATTCTATTTGTTTGATTCATGGCAGATTCGACGAGGAAAGTGGGCTCAAGTAGACTCAAGACAAGCGATTCCAATTGAGAGTAGAGGTTCCGCTAATGAGCGATCGGACAAAGTTGCGCCGGCTGCCGGATCGAGGCAGTCAAGAGATGGAAGCGGTGAACGCGATACTGGACGCATACTTCCTGGCGCATGTGGGCTTTGTGGTTGAGGGTCAGCCTTTCGTCATCCCCACTCTTTATGGCCGCAAGAATGGCAAGCTCTATCTGCACGGCTCGGCCGCAAGCCGCATGATGAGGCATCTTGAAACCGGCGTCCCGGCCTGTGTGACGGTGACGTTGGTCGATGGAATCGTGCTGGCGCGCTCGGCCTTTCATCACTCCATGAATTACCGCTCGGCGGTGGTCTTTGGCATCGCCAAAAAAATTGAAGGCGAAGCGGAGAAGAACGAGGCGCTGAAAATTGTCAGCGATAACGTGATTCGCGGGCGCTGGGATGAAGCGCGTCATCCGCATCCGCAGGAGCTCAAGGCGACGACGGTGCTCGAGTTCACGATTGAAGAGGGCTCGGCAAAAGTGCGCCCCGGCGGACCGCATGACGATGAAGAGGAATACGCGGTGCCGAGCTGGGCTGGAGTCTTGCCGCTTGCGGTGAAGGCGGTCGAGCCGATTGGGGATGAGCGATTGATTCCGGGAACGCCGGTGCCGGAGTATGTGAAGAAGTTCAAAAGCTAGTTCTCAGTTATCAGTTCTCAGTTGATTGCATTTGCGAAGTTGGTGGTTCTAAGCGTGAAACTTACAGAGAATTTTGCGCAAAGTTGGCGGGCGGAGATTTTGAAATCGCGACCGCTGATTTTGCCGCGCAGGCATTTCACTTATCCGGGCGTAGCGGAAGAAGTTGAACGCGGCGCGCTGGAGGTGATGGTAACTCCGGCGAACTCTGAGGCTTTGCTTGCAACCTGCGCACTGGGATTTCGCGATCCTGCTGCGCCGAGTGGAATTTGGAGTACGCCGAATCCTGATTGGATGTGCGCGCTCTCGGGCGGCTATGCGTATTTGGTGAACACAGAAAATCCGACCGAGTTCACAATGATTGAGATGCGGCCGGTGCTCAGCGTTCATGCGGCAATTGATGCGTCTCTTCTGTTGTTTGTGGGGAATCGAATAATCATCGCATGGGGACGTGATGGAGTTGCATGGCAGAGCGGGAGTTTGTCGGATGAGGGCGTAACGGTGGAGCGGATTGACAGCGAAAAGTTGTACGGCCGCGGTTGGGAGTTGATGAAGGATCGCGAGTATGAGTTGGATGTGATGAGTGGTAAATCGATGCGCAAGTAAAAAGTGCGAGGATGGGGCAACCAAATCTTGATAGGAGGAGGGAAATCAACCGCAGATCCTTCGACTCCGCTGCGCGCCGCTCAGGATGACAAGTTTTTGATATACGTTTGAATGACTCAAGACACTAGAATCTTAATTAATTTTCATTGAATGATTGAAAAAAACTTAACGCAGCATCGCCTTGCTCGAGAAGTCGTGTGCGTTTCAAAATGTTAATCGCCACAGGCAACGCGTCTTTGCGCCGATGTTCAGCGATGACCAAACCCTCGGGCGCTAAAAGCGAACCAACCGCCGAAAGCGTGGATTCATATTCGCCTGCCAGGTCATAGGGAGGGTCGAGGAAGATGATATCGAATTGCTGCTCAGCTTTTGCAGTTGCGCGCAGAAAGGCGGAGACCTTCGCGGATTCAATGCGATAACCGGTGGTGATGGAGAGTGACTCAAGATTTGCGCGGAGAATTTTGAGGGCCCGCGGAGCTTGCTCAACAAAAGTAACATGGAGAGCGCCTCGGCTGATGGCCTCAATCCCGACGGCGCCGGAGCCGGCATAAAGATCGAGAAAGCGCACGCCCTGAATATGCGGGTCATGCATTTTAAAGCGCGGAGCCAGCACATTGAAAAGAGTTTCGCGCAGGCGGTCGCTGGTGGGGCGCGTCTCAATACCTGAAGGGGCATTCAAGATGCGGGAACGGTAGTTGCCGGCAATGATTCTCATTCAGTTGAAGCATACATCAGCCTGACGAACTACAATCTTTTGTATGCGTGGGTGGTCCATTCCGTTAGGTCGCTGGCTGGGCGTAGAGATTCGCCTGCACACCTTTTTTCTGCTTCTGATCATCATCTGCATGGTGATTAACTCGGCGGCAGGTGGGTGGGCAGGCTTCGGGCTTTGGCTTGCGATTGGCGGTGCTGTTGTGGTGCGCGAGATTGCGCGCATGATGGTGGTTGCGTGGATGGGAATCAAGCTGCGCGCGGTATTGATTTTGCCGATTGGCGGATTTTACGCGTACGCAAATCCTGAGAGCCAGGAGAAAGCGACGCAGGGCGCGGGGCAATATTTGCTGGCCTTTGCAGGGCCGGTTGCGAACATACTGACGGCGGTTGCGCTTTCATCGGCGCTGCTCGGAGCAAGCAGCAAATTCAGCCTCTTTGCACAGCCGTGGATCTCATCAAGTTATTTGCTGCGCAGTGTGGTTTGGCTGCAAGCGGGCATGGGCGTGCTGCACTTGATTCCGGCGTATCCGCTGGATGCAGGGCGGCTGATCCGGACAAATTTTTCGCGTACGCAAGGTGCGGCATCGGCGGTGCGTGTGGCTTCGGGGGTGGGTCAACTGCTTTCGATTGGCGCAATGGCCGTAGGCGGAATTATTCAAAACCCGTGGCTGATTATTACCGGCTGCCTGGTATTTATTGGCGGGCAGATTGAAGATCAGGGAGTCTTCTTCCAATCGGTTGTGGACACGGTGCGGATGCGCGAAGTGATGCTGACGGATTTCTCCACGCTCTCGCCATCGGACACTTTGGTGGGCGCGCTGGCGCGTTGCGTTCACTCACTGCAGGAGGATTTTCCTGTAGTGCGTGGGCCGCAGTTAGTGGGAATTGTCTCGCGCCAAAAAATTGTAGATGCGCTGCGCTCGGATGGAAACGGGTATGTGCAATCCGTGATGTCGCGCGCATTCCAGGTGGCGCGGCCGGAAGACACGCTGGGCACGATTATTCGCCGCATCTCGGGCGGGCGTGGGCTCTCACTGATTCCTGTGACCGATAGCGGCAAGGTGGTTGGGATTGTCAGCGTGCAGAATCTGATGAGTTCAATGTCACTGCTTGCCGAGCAGCGGCGTCTGGAACGCGCGGAAGGCGGCAAGTAACCTTGCGCGCTGAGGATGCATTAGAGAGTGATGAGCGCGATGGCGATTCCGCGCAAGGGTCATTTGATTCAACAACGAAAAAATCAGAACTAAAATTAGCTCCGGGACTTTATCTGGTCGCGACTCCGATTGGTAATTTGGGCGATATTACATTGCGTGCGCTCGATGTGCTGCGTGGGGTGGATCGCATTGCGTGCGAAGACACGCGGCAGACGCAGAAGCTGCTCAATCACTTCGAAATCTCAACACCGACGGTGAGCTATCACCAGCACAACGAACGGGAGCGCGCGGAGCAATTGATTGAGACGCTCAAGGCGGGCGGGCGTGTTGCGGTGGTCAGCGATGCGGGTGTTCCGGCGATCAGTGATCCGGGTGGATGGCTGGTGAAAGCCGCGATTGAAGCGGGTGTGCGCGTGATTCCGATTCCGGGCGCGAATGCAGCGTTGAGCGGGTTGATTGGTTCAGGATTGCGCACGGAGGCTTTTGCCTTTCACGGATTTTTGCCGGAGAAAGCCGGTGAGCGCAGAACTCGACTTGAAGAATTGGCAGAGGCCTCAGCCGGGAGTGGTGATGCACCGGCGACACTGATTTTCTATGAAGCGCCGCACAGAATTCTGGAGACGCTCTCTGATTGCGAAGCAGTGTGGGGGCCGGAGTTGCGCGTGGTGGTGGCGCGCGAGCTGACAAAGATTCACGAAGAATTTTTGCGAGGGAGTGTGCGCGATGTGCGCGCAGATTTATCCGCGCGTGAGCGGGTGCGCGGCGAGATTACGCTGCTGATTGAGCCGGTTTGCAAGAAGGATGCAGCAGCGCACGAGAAACTCACGGTGCGTGTGCAGCGCATGATGGATGAGCTGGGGGTGGATGAGAAGGAGGCGTTGAAAAAATTGGCGCGGGAGTTGAGGCAATCAAAGAGTGAACTTTATCGCGAGCTGCAAAGAGAAAAAGCGCGGAGGTAATTTTTAAATTAAATTTGGTTCACTTGCGCGGCGAGATTTGAATATTGGATCCCATCAGTAAATTAGGATTAGTGTGGAGTCAATGATGTGGCGATGCATTGCGCGACGATCCCGCACGGTAGCAGACATTGGCAGAGGGTTGCTGACGATAGTTGAAGCAGCACGCTCATGCGCTCTTCCGGCTCTGCAATTGCGCTTCAGTTACTCAGTGACTTGCGGTTGATTGCCATGGGCGCGCGCCTTGTCGGTCGGGTGTGCCATGGCCTTTCAAGCGGTCGTAACGATAGATATCGCTGGTAGTTCCGAGGGCCTGATTGAAGAAGATGCTCTCGCCGGTTACCTGCTTGAGCTCTTCAGTGAAGCGATGAATGGCGTTGAGCTGCGTGCAGGTTGCGGGTATTTCATATTCTTCCGTAGACAAAAATTTCTGATATCCGCGATCGAGAAGATGAGCGATTTTGCCGTGGATGGAAGCGCCGGGGCCATCGAGGATTGTGGCGCCATTGGCGGCGAGAACGGCAGCGGCCCCGTATTTGCTGACCAGAACGCTGCCTGCGGGGTAAGGCGCATAGGCGGAGGAGACTTCAAATGAAGTTGCTTTTAGCGCGGAAAGAATGGATTGAAAATCCCTGGGTTTGGTCGCTTTTGCCATTGCAAAACCTCTTTGTTGTTCAATTCTGTTCAATCTATAGGCAGAAATGCCGTTAACTCCAATCTCGCACAGTGGGGGGAGAGAGCGCAAAGAGCGCCGACACGGAGGATGGTGGCCAGGCGGCGCGCTGATCCCCATTCTTCCAGGAGCTTGAGGATAGGCGAGTGTAATGATGATTTGAAAAAATTAAGCGGAAGTTTTTGGTAGTCTATTCAGAGGAGATTCCCCGTGAACTTTACCTCACCCTATGTTGTAGTGGCCGCGATTGTGATTATCTTTGCCGTTGTTATTTTGTTTGCAACCAGCAGCAAGGAAGATGGTCACGAAAAGCATTAATTTACAAATATGTGGCTAGTGTCGGATAGAGCCCGGCGTGGCTGGTTTCATAGAGACTCATAAGCCTTTGGCGCATCAGGTAGTAAGCGGCTACGGTTTCGTAGAGCCGGAAGGGGACTCTGAGCTGGAAGCTGCGCAGGATTCTTAGCTGTGTCATACCCAGGCGCAGACGGAAGGCCGCACGACGCAACATTGCGGCATCGCTTCTCATGCGGTGATAGACAATAACGCCCTCATCATAATTCCAGCGTTGCGCATAGGCGGCCAGAGCCAGCAGAACATCGACGTTCTCCCGCATCTTGCGGATTCCTTCGCTGCCCCCAATGAGCTCCCACATCTCGAATGGCTCCATGGTGATCTGGCCACGCTGGGGATTCAGGTAGTCGTGGGCGATCAGCGAAATTTTTTCAAAATCCACTTGCTGAATCCGTCCGACCAGGTCAATCCAGTTCTCAGTGGCACGTTTTCTTAATGTTTTAAGTAGGAAATAAGCTGCAGCAATGCCAAAGGCAAATGACAGAATCCCTGTTGCGATCGATGGCAGCATGTAGTTCATTACGAGGAATCTTACCCAGAGCCCCTCAAATTGTCAAACTCTAAAAGTAACTTTATTTATAATTGTTTATAGCATTTTGTAACTCAACCGGTATAGGACGCCGCAGAGGCTCGTTTGCCCAGAACTGGACGCTCCAGTAGCAGAGAGCGGCAAGATAAACAAACATAGGGAGATGGGTGAGATTTGTGAAGTAACGTTCAGAGCCGAAGTAGACATGCAGGCCGTCAGTCAGGATGCTGACCAGCGCCCAGACCGACCAACCGGTAACAAGCGCCATGACATGGTTACGCCATCCGAGGCCGTAACGGTCCGCCGTGACGAGCATGACCAGGCAAAGCTCGCAAATGACAAAGCCAGTAAACATGAAAGCTTTCACTTTGAGCGAGCCGGCGAGATTATCCGAAGGCGGCGCAATGAACCAGGCCAGAGTTGCGGCGAGCAGAATGCCCAAAACGGCCCAGAGGAGAAAGAACTTGCGCGCCTCCTGGGACCAGATGCCAGTTGGCCGCATGATGGTGCGCGCAATCTCCCAGATTACGCCGAGTTGCAAGACAAAATCGAGAGCACTATAAGTCCAGTAGACACGCGAATACCAGAGCCATTCATGCTGTGTATATAACAAATAAATCACAGCACTCGAAAGAATATTCCAACCAATAATAGTTGTGAAGGCAGGAAATCGCCGCCACCTTCCCCTGTACAGGAGGATGGAGAAGAGGGCAATTTGGGCAATAAAGCCCCCGACCCACAATCCAAGATCGAATGCCGAAAGGTTCATCCTACCCCTCGGCTAATATTCTCTCCCATTTTGCTGACCCGTGACAAAGGGAGCGAGAGAATGCGTGGAATGAAGCAACACAATCTGCCTATGCAACAGTCCGAGGCACTGGAATTGTTCCCGTCGGATCAGAAGCTGAAGCGAGAGGAGCGAAGCCAGCGAGCACAAAGGCGGCAAGGGCGATACGAAGTGACATTTTCATAGTGGGACTCCTTCTTAATGCGCAAATATGCGCTGAAAAAAGCGTACAACTTCTAGAACTAATATGGGGACATTGTATGACTTTAGTTACCTATCCCTCAAAAGAAATTTTCAGCCTATTTGCGGCTAATTAATTGATTAACATCTTATTCAAGAGTAATTTAAAGGGCAGTATCAGCTTTCATGCATGCACGTAGAACAAGTAAAGTATTTTTACTCTTTAGAAGTTGTTTGGGAGTTGTGGCGCCTTTGGAGGATTGTTGTCGGTGGGCAAGAGTTGCTCATCAATCGGCTTGGGTGATGCGTCATCAGGCGTAACAGTTGATGTCGTACTCTGCAATTTTGCAGGGTCAGTCGTTGGCGTTGCGGTTGTGATTTGTGCCGCAGGCAGGAACTCAATGGGGAGTGTCAGAGTGTGCAAGGTTGCCGGATCATCACGCAGTCGCAGGTAGAGAAGACCATTGGTTGGGCGCGGAACACTGATTTCTATTCCGGTAAAATCCATCGGGATCTGCACCGGGTTCTGAAATTCTGCAGTAGATGCGATGGAATCGAGCAGGAAGAGATTGCTTCCACTGAGCAGGCAGGGTTTGGTTGCTGAGCGTGGGCATCGCAAGGCTTTGAATCCGGGCAGACGGACAAGGGTGCCAAGCGGAATCCAGTCGCCGGTGGTGCCCTCGGCAGCGAGCGCGCGGATTTGAATGGGGCCGAAGGCTGAGCTGCCAAAGCGCGTGATTGGATCGAGAGAGGCGAGAGCGGTGTGCGCGTCCTCAAGCATCAGCGAGCCATCGGCGAGTGAGAGTTCGGTATGGAAGCTGCCATCCGTGGCTGCAACTTCGACTTTTTCAGTGCGCGGAAAGTTGACGGGGAATTTGGAATCGAGGAAGAAGACCAAACGGCCGTTGACGGGCAGATCATCGTCACTGCCAAGATGAAGCGGCGAAGGCTCGTTGGAATCAAATTGCACGCCCTTGGTCCTAAGATGTAACTGCGGGCGCGGCGGGCCGACTGTGACGGGAACTTTCAAGGTGCGGCCATCATGAAGCTGAACATGCGCGTTGTAGTGTCTGCCCGCAACCAGCGAGTCAGTGGCGCCGGTGGTGTGCAAGACGAGCTGGTCAGTATCCTGAATACGATTCAGCGCAGAGGGTGTGAAGGTGGTGCCTTCCAGTTGCAGAGACGCGACCTCGTCGAGACGCTTGCCCTTGAGCAGCGCAACCGAGTCATAGGCATCGAGCGTGAGGCGGTCAAGCGCGGCGGCTTCAGCATAAGTTTTGAGAATGATGCGGTCGGGTTTCTCGAGTCCATACTGATGAATGGCCAGAGTAACGAATGGAGGTTGCTCCACAACGGACTCAGACTTTTCTTTGAGCTTCATCGGCACAACAACTTCAAGTGAGTCGGGAATGGCAGCTTCAAGTCTCTCTACGTCTGACTTGTGTCTTTCTGATTTGGCGGCTTCCAGTTTGTCTGATTCAGATTTGGTTGTCTTCCAAACCAATTTCCTCTCTTCGCCGTGGTCATCGATGAGCTCAACCGAGTTGACGCAAAAAGTGGAGGTGACGCGTTTCTCATCATTGAATGCTTCAAGGGGCAGCGTGTCATCGCGGTCGAGGACGAGAGCGGATTGATCGTCCGCGCCGAGCTTCCACTGCAGTGGTTGCGCTGAGTGAAGGTGGAAGTGCGGTCCCTCCCAATCGTCAAAGCCCCATTTGCCGCGCAAAATTCCGGTGAGTTCAGTAGGCTTCATCAGCGGGGGCGCGTGATCAAGAACGATTCCACCCAGAGCAGGATCGGTGTGAACGGGAATATCAAGCGGGCCATTCGCGGTGTCAATGTGCAGCTTGAGATCGTGAGCCAATGTTGTGGCAAAGAGTATCGGTGCGCTATCGGCTTCAAGCACCAGGTCAGGTTTTTGTGCGCAGTAGGTTGCCGCAGTCACCGCAGGCAGCAACGCGGGCGCTTTGAGCGGGCCGACGGGTGGCAGCGCGACGACGAGAACAGATTTGGGATCGCGGAAACTCGGCGGCACGTTGAGCCGCAGATTCATCGTGTCCTTCTCAGGCAGCGCCAGCGCGGGCAGGTACTGGAAGTGGGCAACGTGAACAGAGCTGAGGATGCGCGCCACGTCGATGATCGCCCCGACATATGGGCTGAAGTTTCCGCCTCCTGCGAGGGTGCTGTAACTCAGGTGATTCATCAGGTCGACAGTTGAGCCAGAGGTTAGCTGGTGGGCAAGGGATTGCGCATTTGCATCGTCGAGGACGAGCCCGTCAGTATGCTGCACGAGGCATGGGGCCTGTTGCTCGCTGGGCTTGTCAAAGCACTCTCTATCGACCTTGATACCGAGTGAGCGCGCCAATAGCGCAGTGCGCTCTTTGAGCTCCAGCGGATGAGCGATGGCCGCGTCTTTGACGCCGCTCAGGTAATCGTCGAGGCGCATGCGATCCCAACTGGCCTGCTGCAAGTCCTGAGTTGCACGCACAAAGGCTCCAGGCCTGCCGCGAACAGCCTGTCGCAGGGTACTGAAATCCCCGCCTGTCTCCGGCGCAAGAAAGAAGAGCGCCTGCTGCGCCTCAGCGGGAACAACGACAAAGACGCCCTCATCGTGTACCGCGCGGGTCCATGTGTCTACGCGTGTGAACCACTCAGGCGGCGGAGGATTCGTTGAGCCGCGCAGAAAAGTGACGATGAGAACATAACGTGCGGATTGGCTATCAGGAAAGTCGGGGTGAATCCACAGGCGATCGCCTGGGAGCAGGCTTGCAACTTCGGCGATGGGTAGTGTCTTGCCATTACGCTGAACGTGAATGTCTACCTTGGGCCCTGAAAGGTCAAAGGCCTGCGCGTGAGCGCGCTGACCGGCAAGCGCGAACAATGTAAGCAGGATTAAACCTGTAAAGGTGAAGTAGGCACGACGCTGCATACTGCTATTGTACGAACAAGTTTGCTGGGAAGACCGCACAAATCAGCTCAACGTGTTTCCAGAACAGGTGCTACCGCTGATTTTGGGGCAATTATGCGTTGATTTGTCCCGAGGTGTGGGAAGGGTGAATCTGGCAAATATGGAGTATAAAAATGTAAATGATGCATTTTCCTCACTTGTTGTATGATGTTTCTAGTAAACATTAAGGTACTCGTGCACGGGTTCAGTGAAGATTCATCCATTAATGATTCGCGTACAGAGTGCCGAGAAAAACAAAAAGCCGATAGACCGTTTAACTGAATTACGGGCTCAAGCAAAATGGAGACTTTTTCCTGCTGTCTTAGAGTATTCCCGAGAATTGATCCAGAAAATTTGAATTTCAATTGAATGCGGTTTTATTGCAATCTGAGAAATCAACAATGAAGACAGCTGGCTCGCAAGTAGTGAAGTGCCGCCGCGTTTTTAACTAGCTTGTACAAAATGACGCGCCAATGTGCGCATAATGGAGAGAAAAATGAGTTTGAAATATGCACCTAACGTAGATCTTTCAACCCTCAGCATTCCCGATGCAGAAGAAATTATTGAAGACGCATTGAATGATGAGATTGCCAATACAACAATTCCCGGACTTCAGCGCGCATTGCAGTTTCTGGCGCCGGCAGGTTACCAGGCGATCGTAGAGCTTTGCGGCGAGAATGGCCGCAGCAAGCGCAGGAACGCTTCTGCCAGCACTTGGTCTCCTGAAGAAGATGAGCTGCGTATATATTTTGAGCGTGAAGGCGGCGATGACGATGAGGATGCCGTTGATGCGCCCCGTCAGCGCGGGAATACCCGCGCGGCTGCGCGCCCCTTTGTAGCGCACGATAAGGATTTTGATGACGATGTGGATGACTCGCAACTGGCGGTGATTCCTGCGGATATGGACGTGCGCGTGAAGGAACTTTGCGCCGCGCTCGCTGAAGCCGAGCGTGGAGGCCACGCTTTCATCGCACTCAAGTGGTTCCGCGATTCCTTTCTCCCCCGCAAGGCATTCCGCTGGAATCAGCATCCTGATTCGCGCCAGGCCGTGCTCGCCGAGTGCATCCAGCGCGGTGTTGTGCTGACGAGCAAGATTCCCAATCCCAAAACTCCCGCTTATCCGACTACCACGATTCGTTTGAATCGCGCCGAAGCCGGATTACCTGAAGAAGCACAGCGCTTCCGTCCTGTTTCAGTCACGGGCGAATCGTTGAGCGATGAAATTGAGCAGGACAGGGGTGCAATGTGAGCTGCTACTTTCTTGAAACCACGGCCTTCGTCAGACTATTTGTACAGGAGACCGGAACTGACGAGCTCATTCGTTTAATGAGCAACACGGACGACAACGGAAAACTGATCTCAGCTGCGGCGCCTCTGGAGGTTTACGCGGCCCTACGCCGCCGTGAGCGTGCCGGCGACATTCCTGCCCAGCAAGCCAATGAAGCACTTGATATTCTGCGTCTTGAAGCGGCCCGTATGGTCCAGCAGCCGCTGAATCCAGCCGTCCTTGAAGCCGCGCGCCAATTGATCGACCGCCAGCCGAACCTGCGCACCTCAGAAGCGTTGCAGTTGGCAGCAGCATTGGCAGCGCGCGATATGTTCAACGGCATGGAAATTACCTTTGTGTCGACGGATGCGAAGCTGCTAGCCGCAGCCGAGAGTGAAGGTTTCCCAACGTTGAATCCGGCCAAGTAATTTGTGAAAAGTACGAATAAAACAAGGGAGCGCAGAATATTTTCTGCGCTCCTTTTAGTTTGTGCTGCTAAATTATGTGTTCTGCAATTTACCCATTCAACTGCGCGCCGCAACCTGCGCAGAAGCGCGAGCCGGCGGGATTGATGCGCTGGCAGCGTGGGCAACCGGCGAGCGTGTTCGCTTCAGCTGCACCGGGCATATTGACGGTTACGTTCACGGGCTGAACCCAGGTTGGCATACTGATTCCAAGCGCGGCGGCGATGGCTGCAGCTTGTATCGCGTTGAACTCACGCACGCGACCCGGCATGAAGAAGCACTCGACGAAAGCGATGATCCAGACAATTGGCGTCCAGAAGAAGCAGAGATAGAGAATGCCGAGCCCGGTGCGGCGAAGATAAAAATGATGCGCGCCAAAGCCGCCCAGGAAAAGCGCAAGAAGAATGCCGACGACCTCGTCGCGGCGAACCGCCTCGTACTGCTGATAGAAGAGCGTCTGCGTATTCATGGGAGGCGCGTTGTAATAAGTAGTGCTCATTGGATTAACTCCTCACACACAGTTACGCAAAGTAGGGGGGATTGGTTCCCGAGTCCATAAAAGGCTGCGATTGTGTGTGAATTGTAACTTAGAAAAATTCTACTCGCCGCGTGTTGGGGGTTCAATGGAGGCGGATTCGCTCTTCACCGGGCGGCGGCGTGCGCGTGGCCTGGGCTGCGCTTGCGGCAGTGGTTCGTAAGTGTCGTAGACCGTGATGTGGAAGCAGGCTTGCTTGAACTCTTCTTCCACGTCGATCTGGCCTGCATCCTGCAGTGGCAGCAGCCAGCGGCGCATCCAGGCAATCTCTTTTTTGCTCATCTTTGCTTTGGCAATGTCGATGCTCCCGCCGGTCAGATGCGGGCTGGCGACATCACCCTCGGCGGGCGCGGCGTTGCCGTTGACTCCGATCAATTTCCGCTGGTATTCAACCGTGCGCACAGCCGAAGTGACCATCAGCGGCGACTTGAACTCAGTTGCGTGAGCGTGCGCAAGATCAGTGAGAAAGTTGGCGGTCCACGGCCGGCAGTAGCGGCGATTCTCCGGCAGGCTGCCGTTGATTGCGAGTGAAACATTGGTGGGCACGGGTATGAGCAGACCCTCGGCAATGCGGTCGTTCAAGTCGTCTTCGTCGAGGATGCGCTCCAGGCCTTCGTCGTCAGAGCGGGTGTTCTGCCGCAGCAGCGATTCGTGCGAACCGCGCAGAGGGCTGGGCATGGCTTCAGCTAGTTCAAAGCGACGAGTGGGCGCGGCTGGCGCTTCAATGACGCCGCTGCGTTCTTCCGTCTCAGTCTCAATGCGTGCGCGCCGCCGGGCTTGCAGGTTGACCTCGCGCAGACGGGCGAGCCGGCGCTCAGCTGCAGTGGTGCGATGATGGGGGCCGGTGTGCAGGACAGCCGATGTAGCGTGCGCGGAGTTGCGCGCTCCCGTGGTTGATCTCTTCGTTCCTGTTGCGCTTCTGCTCTGTGCTGTCGAGCGAGCTGTGTGGCTTGCTGCGTGCGCATTTTTTTTGTTCGCTGCAGCGGAGGCAGATTTGTGCTGTGCCGGCGCATGTGACTTTTGATTTGATTTTGAGCTTAATTTTGAGCTGGATTTTGAGACAGTAGAGGAGGATGTCGCGCTGGCCGTAGCCAAACACAACAGCATTACCGTGCACATCGCGAAAGCAACGCGGCGCATAGGCAAAGTTCGAAGGATCCAGAGCACTTTCAGTGTAGCGCGTCCGCGCATGAGATTCGAGTACCTTCCCGTATGCCGCTTTGTCTGATAACAAGGGATAGTTCTCAGTTTGTAAACGGAGAAGCGGAGACAAATATGCTGCGCACTCCGCAATTGGAGCTGTTTCTATAAACACGTGCCTAACACTGAAGTTGCTTTAATTGTGCCTGGCGAGGACGTGCATAATGGACATTTCATAGATGGAGTTTGTAGAAACCAGAAATAACCGAGAACTGAGAACTATCTTTTAGCGAGGAAGAACATTAATGCAAAGAGAATGAATGGGATGGCGACGATTGCCGCGTAGAAGGCCAAACGGCGGGCGAGCGGCGAGCGGCGGCGCACTGGTGCGCGCGTAGCGCGGTCTTCGGCGCCGCCGATTTGGTCCTGATGCGTGAGGTCCCAGAGCATCTCGTGTGCGGTTGCGTAGCGATGGCGCGGATCACGTTCCAGCGCGCGATAGAGTACCTCTTCAAGCTGCGGGCTGATCTCGGGATTCAATTGTCGCGGCGGTGTCGGGTCATTGAGTACTCGATCATTCATCACAGTGAAGGGATTGGGGCCGGTGAAGGGCACCTGCCCGGTGAGCATCTCGTAAAAAATAATGCCGAGCGAATAAATGTCGCTGCGTGGGTCGCCGCGCTTGCCTTTTACCTGCTCGGGGCTGATGTAGTCAGGCGTGCCGAGTGTGTTTGAGAGATGCGTGAAGGTCAGCCGGTGCGCATCTTCCTTCATTGCGATGCCGAAGTCGATGAGCTTGACGTTGTCATTCGCGCCGATCATGACGTTCTCGGGTTTCAGGTCGCGATGCACCACGCCATGCTTGTGCAGATAATCGAGCGCGTCGGCGATTTGCAGGGCGATGTTCGTCGCGCGGTCAATCGGCAGCTTGCCATGTTCTTTCAAAAGATCACGCAACAGGCAGCCATCGATCCACTCCATCGCCATGTAAACGCGCGAGCGGCCTTCGGAAGGAAAAACTTTGACGACGCCGGGATGGTCCATCTGCTGGCCGATTGTCTCTTCGCGATGGAAACGGTCATAGAGGACCGGGTCGGCTTCCATCTCCGGATGCGGAATTTTGATGGCGACAGTTTCGCCCGTATCCAGAAACGTCGCACGATAGAGCGTAGACATGCCGCTGCGCGCAACCGTGGAGTCGATGCGGTAGTGGTCGAGTGTATCGCCGGTGTCGAGGGTGCGCATTGATTTAGCCAAGATTATTCTTTCACGGGTTGCGTAAAGAAAAAATCAGGGAAGCTGATTAGCCAATATGCGCTCTCAGCCATTGATTCCCGGCAATCGGTAAGGCCGTCCCCGATAAAGCCCGATGCGCTCAATTTTTTTGACGCGCGCCAAGATTACGGTTGCGTTGTCAGAGCCATCGGCTGCTGTTGCCTCATCCGTTAGTTGCAGTGCAATCTCGGCAAGCGGCTTGTTTTGCGCGCAGATGATTGCAATACGCCTCTCGGAGAGTGCGCCGTGAAGGCCGTCAGAACAAAGCAGTAAAACGTCGCCGGGTTCGACCGGAGTGCTGATGAGATCGGGGGCGACAAAAATCTCAAGGCCGAGTGAGCGGGTGAGAGCATGCTTATTGACTTCGCCGATTTCTCCAAATTGGGCAAGCAGCGCCTGGTCGTTCTGCACATTGTGGTCGCGCGTAAGCTGGAGCGCATCAGGAAATGGTTTGGCGGGACGGATGCGGTAACAGCGCGAATCGCCGACATGCGCGACGTGCGCGTGGTCGTAGCGCAAAGCGCAGGCCACAATCGTGGTGGCCATCGATTGACCCGTCCCCTTTTGCTCTTCAGAGCGGGCGACGATGCGCTCGTTAGCGGTGCGGATCAACTCGGCGAGAAGGGTTGCCGGCGGAGTATCTGCGGCAGCTTCAGGAAATCCAGCGGTCATAGTTTCGATTGCAATCGCTGATGCAACTTCGCCGAAGTCGTGGCCGCCAACGCCATCAGCCAGCGCGAGCAACCAGCCATGCGAGCGTTTCAATGCGCGCGTCTCTGGAGTCCAACTGCCGAAGGCATCTTCATTGTGGTCGCGGATACGGCCCACGTTCGTCGAGTGCGCAAGTTCAACTTCCATCATGGCGGTTGTATCCTGCTTTAATCATCGCTGATAGCGGAGTAGAAAACAAAATTGAAGAGATAAAAAAAGTAGGAGAGCTTTTTGAAGGCTCTCCTTCGTTCTGAAAAAATTACAGTTTTAGGAGACCGTATGAGGATGCGAAGCTCATGCGGACTTTGTTGCCAGCAGGGACTTGCCCTTTTTCTTGCTGGAAGAGACGAAGTAAATGCCGCCATAGAGGCCCCATGCGCCGGCGATGCCGAGTGCGAGGAAGGGCTCCTTCCAGGTTCCGATTCCGATGAAGGGCAGAACCAGGTAGGCGATCATGCAGGCGACGTTGGCCAGCAGCCCGAAGACAGGAATGGCGACGTGGAAGATGAAGTTGTGTTTCGGATGCTTCCAGTAAGCGACGATGCAGAGAGCGCAACTGAGCGCATACAGAATAAAAGTTCCGAAGTTTGAAGTCAGCGTAATCGCGAGTAGCGAGTTGGGCATCGCGGCCATCGCGTCATGCGAAGTGTAACCGAAGCTTGAGAAGATCCCCGGCGGCAGAGCTTTGATGGCAACGTCAGTCGGAGCGCCACCATCGCCGAAGGGCATGATGACCGCAACGCAACCGACGATTGCAGAGATAATAGCCAGCGTCCAGATTGCGCGGTGCGGCGTAAAGTTTTTTGAGTGCAGCAGGCCGAAGTGCTCCGGCGCTTCGTCGTCCTTGCCCATCGAGTAGGTCACGCGCGCCGCCGTGTTCATGCAGCTCAGGGTGGTTCCAATCAGCGCGAGGAAGACCGTGAAGGCCTCGGCGAGCATGAAGATGCGGCCATTGCCGGGACCAAAGAGCGCGTCGCCAACAATGACCATCATGTCTCCGATGGGCGCAGCAGAGCCTTGTGCGCTGACCATTGAATAACCCGAGTTCAGAAAGTAGTTGGCCGCGAAATATTCAAAGAGATAGAAGACGACTCCCTGTATGAGCAGCGAGAGAATCACGGCGATGGGAATATGGCTGGCTTTTTTGGCCTCGTTGCCCATCGTAGTCACGGATTCAAAACCCACCAAGATCAAAATCGCAACAGTGGCCTGCAGCAGCACCCACGACCAGTTGTGCGGACTGATGACCGAGATTTTGTTCGGATGCGTCAGGAAGTTTCCGCTCGCATCCGAGTTGGGGTAACTGATCTTGAAGGGCACAGGCTTGCCGGCTGAATCAAGCTTGGGCAGCGGAACGCCGTTTGCGTCGCGCAGCACCGTGTCAGTCGAGACACCGTTGACCACATCCGTTTTCACCTGGAACTCGTATTTGTAGGCCTCGCCGCTGGTCGAATCGAACTGCCATGCTTCAGAACCCGGAGGATGGCTGAGGCGATAGTTGAGCGCGATGACGGAGAAGATCAAGAGCGCTGCAATCTGAATAATATTGATGACGAGGTTGACGTTCGTCGAACTGGAAACACCGCGATAGCCGATGTACGCAACAACAAATGAAAAAATAACCGCCGCGCTCATCATGAAGAGGGGCCCGGGATTGGACGCGCTGATGAAGTTCGGCCAGATGGTGCCAGTGACATAGCCGATCAAGATTCCCATTGTCCCGACCATCACGCCGGGGTAGATCCAGTAATAAAGGTGCGAACCCCATCCAACGATGAACTTAGAGAGCCGCGCATATTTGAAAACTTTGTCGCGCGAGAGGAAAGCCTGCTCGGCAAAATAATAAGACGAGCCGGTGCCGGGGTAGAGCTTGGCCATCTCGGCGTAACAAACCGCAGTGGCCAGGCAGAGCAGCAGCGCGGCGATAATGCCCCACCACATGCTGGGCCCGGATACTCCGGTAGTCGCCTGAATATAAAACGTGAGCCAGAGGAAGGCGCCGGGGGCGATGCGCGCCATTGCGTTGCTTGTCAGCCCGGTAAGGCCTAATGTGCGTTTCATTTCGCCGGATGGTTGTTCTGCCATGGTCAGACTCCTTTATGTTGATTTCAAAATTTGCTGCAACTTTGAATTGACGTTTGCCGGCAAATTCTCAGTGATTCAGATGAGCTTCGACTGCGCAATCGGAGAGGGTATTCTCTGAAGGCAGTTGATTATTTTCTGTTCAACAAAATGCTTTCGAAATGAAAGCGAAAAAGGAAAATGCCGGTCTGCGGTGCGACTCTCCGGTCAAATGAAGGAAGCCCGGCCCGCGTCAAAGACACGAGGGACACTCCACAAATCGGATGCTGTTCTTATTGTTTTACCGATATTTGTTGCCGATGGCATAAGTAGTCCATAAAATTTAGAACAAGGATTCATAAGGCCTTATGCGGTGAAGTTGCGATCTGCACGATTTTGTGTGCTTGTTGGGGCATCGTTCGTGTAGGTTTGTAAACAATCATCAAGGCGATTTCAAGTGAAGATGAAGTTTCGCACTCCTATTCCGGCGAGCGGTGCACTGCACTCATGGATCTCACTCGCTCTCTGTCTGATCTTCGCGCTCTTCGTTATCTCACCTGCCCACGCCAGCAAAACATCGCAAAAAAAAATCAAAAACTTGCCTCCGCAAGAGACGGGTTTCCTCAACCGCTCCCTCATGCTCCACGGAGTCATTTACAAATACCAGGTCTATCTCCCTGCCGAGTGGAAGCGCGATGACGGCAAGCAGTGGCCCATCATTCTCTTTCTCCACGGGCGTGGCGAACGCGGCTCTGAGGGGATGTGGCAAACACAAATTGGCCTGCCCATGGCGGTTCGCGACCATCCGGAACGCTGGCCCTTCATTATCGTCATGCCGCAATGCCCGCTCAATCGCTACTGGACCGATCTTGAAGCGCTCACCATCGCCATGGTGGCTCTCGATCAGGAGACAGCCGAGTTCCACGCCGATCTGGACCACACTTATCTCACTGGACTCTCACTCGGTGGTTACGGCGCATGGGAGCTGGCACGCTCACATCCGCAACGCTGGGCAGCCGTGGCAATTCTGGCCGGCGGTATCTTCTGGAGCTACGAGCCTGAGCGCTGGAAGCAGCAAACCACTCTGCCGCAGGAGTATGCTCGCGCCGTCGGCAAGCTCCCCATCTGGCTCTTCCACGGCACTGACGATTCAACCGTCCTACCCAAGCAAAGCGAGCTGATGTTTGAAGCCGTCAAGAACGCCGGTGGCCATATTCGCCTCTGGGAGTACCAGGGCCTCAAGCACGATTGCTGGACCCGCGCCTACCACGCACCCGAGCTCCCCCGCTGGCTCCTTGAACATCGCGGCGGAAAAACACCCATACCTGTGCACATGGCCGCCAATGAGCGCTTGCTGATACCACTGCACCCGCCGGAGATCAAGCTGCCCATTCAACTTCTGGATACCTTTGTCGGCGAGTATACGGAGGGCGGCAGCGAGTTGCCTTTGGTCATCTATCGCCAGGGCGACCAACTTTTCCAGAAGACGCCTCAAGGGGTGGTTACAGCATTAGCGGCAGAATCCACGTCGGTTTTCTTCTTCCTGAACGCAGGCCAGACACGCATTATTTTTGAGCACGATGCAGAGGGCAAAGTCAGCGGCTTCCTCTATCATGATGACCGCAGCGAAGGCCATTGGGAACTAGTGAAGCCCACCGCGCGTAGTGTTAATTGAGGCTTCTGAGGGGTTGATTCCACCACTGAAATGAAAACTTACGGAGGGTGCAGCAGCCTTAAGGCTACTGAATTCAATCCCTGAATGACCCGGCCTTCAGGCCCGGTTTACCTCTGAAGCCGGCAACAAGGAGATTCAATTATGTTTTGCAGCGGATGTGGACAAGCATTACAAGAGGGCGCACAGAGCTGCGCAGCCTGCGGTCGCGCAGTAAATCCGGTTGCGTCACCCATGAGCGCTATACCCGGCTTTGATTGGCAGTTGCGCAACTACGCTACCCGCATCAAAACGCTGGGAATCTTCTGGGCTGTCTATGCCGTCGTCGCATTGTTAACCGGTATCGCTGGCGTCGGATTCCTGCACGCCTTTTTGGGCAACCATCAATCATGGATGCCGCATGAAGACTTCGGCGACAACCCAATGATGGAAGAGTGGATGCGCGTCCTGTTGCATGTTGTCTGGGTTGCGGTTGTGTTGCGTGCCGCATTGGCCGCAATTGCCGCCTGGGGATTGCTGACGCATGCTCCATGGGGGCGCATCATGGGCATCATTGCGGCATTTCTCTGCATTCTGAAGCTTCCCTTTGGAACTGCCATGGGAATCTGGTCGCTGATCACGCTCATGGGTTACCGCAACTCCGTCCTCTACGACCACCTGAGCATCGCGCCAGACAAAGCCAACCTCTAATGCCTGGGACCTAATCACCAGGGAAGAGGGAAGAGACAAAACAACAGCCAGCAGAGAAATCTGCTGGCTGTTGTTTTATGAGAATTTCTTTACTGCTTACTTCTACTTTGCTATCAGATACATTAACCAGCTCAGCAGAATTGCCGATCCTTCAAAGAGAACGAAGCAATAGATTCCGTAGTAGAGCATTTTCTTCGGGGTGATGCGCATGGTGATTCCAAAGACTACCGAAGCGAAGAACGCGTATAGAGAGAGAGCGGTAAAGTGCGAGGGGTGGAGGATCATAGAGGCTTCCTCCCGGTGCGCAGATTGTGCGCGTCGACTGCACTGATCACGTTCAACAGACCTGCGCCTACGATGAAGATTCTGCCGTAGTCGGCCGTGGTCACCTGCACCATGTCAGCGCCGATGCCGAGCATGCGGGCGATGATGTAAACGAGGCCGTTGCCGAGGTCGCCGACGAGGCCGAGCAGGTCAAGGATGTCGTGGGCGCTCGAATGCAGCTTTCCCTGCATAGCAATGCCCAGCGCGAACATGCTCAAAATTGAAATCGCAATCAGCGAGCCGCGACCCCACTTGCCCACGAGCAGATGACCCGCTCCCGGAACCAGCCAGCCTGCCAAAAGCGGCAGGTAAACAAAGCCCTGCACGCCGCTAGATTTAGTTTTTTGCTCGATTGCCATACCTTTTTGACTATACAAGATTGGGGCTTAGCTTTTCTTCAATGGTGTTTGCCGGTAGTGGTGCAGTTTCCGGATGGGCGGTGATACATCCGGAATGAATACGGAACTCCCTTCAATGATTGCGCGTCCATTGCTTCAGCCACTCCAACAGAGCAACGAGTGCAAAGAGCGCCAGGGCAATCGCTACGATCTTCAGGTTTTGCTTTGGCCCTTTCCGTGTCATGCTCGATGCATCGAGCAGAACAAGAATGTAGTGGTCGCCTAGGCTCAATTTCTCTATTGCCCGATTCCAGGTCTCACTTTCTTGTTCGCCCTGAACCTCAAGGCGGCCCTGAAGTCTGGCGGCCAACCCGGCAATCTTCTGCTCGTATTCGCCCTGATCGTAGCCCCGGTCAAACTCCGCACTCACTTCTTTCATGTCCGGCAGCGTCCAACCAGTCTCGGTGAAGTAGAGCATCTTTCTCTCTAGCTCTGTTAAGGGCGCGCCCTCCCGCTGAGCCTCTTCGACAATCTTGCCTGCCAGAAAGTTCTTTGCATCTCGGACGGTCTTGAACCGCATCTCTCCCCGTCCCACCGCACTAACATTTGATTCTCCGGCACATGTTTTCGAGCGAAGCCCGCGAGCGTCAGAGACAGTTGACTCATTTCCCTTAAATCGTGAGGTGAGCCAAATGATTGGCCAAAACATCGCCCAAAGAAAAGAGGATGCCGCCCGTTTTTCGTTCGCATCACCATCAACTGAGAGCAGCCACATAAAGGTCGCGAAAATAGCTGCTGTAATCGCCACAAATCCACCCCAAACCCCCATAAACTGTAAGAAAGTTTGCACTCACCTCTCCTTCGTTCGCAGTCGATAAACCGGGACCTACGGCGACACCAATCATCAACAATGCCCCACACGAGGCAGGCTCAATGGAATTGTACGTCCCATTTAACCTACCCGGTTCCGGGCGGTTTGTCGCCAATCCAGCAACACCACTACTGCCAATTTGCTAAATACTCAGGCGTACGTTTCCTTCTCCCATACGGCCGCGTCAAAGCGATGCAGCGTCTCGTAGCCATCGGCCTGGTAGAGTTTGACCGCCTCCTGATTGCCTTCCGTCACTGTCAGCGAAATCTCCGTCGCTCCCTGCAAAACGAATCCCGAGGCCGCAGCGGTCAACAGCAAATGAGCAAGACCCTGGCGCCGATACTGCGGGTGAACGCAAATCTGTGTGATGTGGCCGCTCTCGGCGCTGATCCGCGAGCAAAGCAGCAACGCGACGAGTTCGCGACTGTGGCGCTCGACGATGACTTGCGAAACATTCGGCGTGAAAACTCCACAGCCCGGGTAACGCACAATGTTATGCAGAAATCTCAGCGAGCCATGCACCGTGCGGTACTGGTTGTTGATGAGGCTGTCGAGATGTCCGCTGTACGCCTCGGCGATGAGCCGCCCGGCAGGATGCAGATCTTCATCGCGCCATGCGCGCAACTCAAGCGAGCCCGGCAGCCTGACAACAGGAACTACGCGCGGTCCATGCAAAGTGCGCGTCATGAGCAAACGCGGATAGATTTGAAAGCCTGTGTCTTGAAATAAATGGGTATGCACGCCTGATGGATGCACCAGCAACTGCGATTCAATGCGCTCCATCCCCGGGGATGCAAAGAGCGTCTCCAGTTGATGTCTCAAGAGCCGCGCTTCAATCTCGCGCGTTTCATCTACGCCGTCTTCACCGTCCTGAAGGGGCTGCATTCCAAATGGCGTGGCAAAGACATCGCCGAGGACGGCTTTTGACTCTTCATAAACAAAATACCCATAGCCAAGCACGCGCCCACTCCGCACGGCCACATAGCCGGGGAGCGTGCGCGCATCCAGATATTGCGTCAGCAAGCGCGCCGAGGAACGGTAATCCCAATGCAGGTCCCGCAACCAGACCGCGCTCTCGGCATCGAGCACAGCAGAAAGCTCTTTGGAGCCGAAGTGGCGAAGGTCGAGAATCTCGTAGGGAGTTTTGTTGGTCATAGATTCACAGTTTGTACAGTGGGCCTGTATCAACGCAGATTCACGATAGAAAACAGTGTAGGCTAACTGCCTCTCAATTGGACAGTGCGCAATACGAACTAACTTACTATGGTTCTACTTCCCACCTACCATGTAAACCACGAGATCCTGCTCCGGCCACAGAAACAGTTGCTCCGTATACCGGCCTTCCAGATACTCGCCGAGCGCTTCTGGCGTGTGCAGGTCAACACCCTTCTTGCCATTCATGCGCACCACCAGCAGATGCTCGCCATCAGGCACGCCATCCATCTCGTAATTCACCACTTCGTGGTTGCGATAGTAGGAGAGGCCATACTCAATATCGCGGCGCACATGATAAACCGCAATGACCTCGTTATCCGGAACAGTGGCTTCGATCTTCTCCGCCAAAGGTCGTGCAGAATAAGTGCGATCAATCAGCCGCACTACGCGCTTGGTTGCCTCAACACCGGGAATGAACCAGAACGGCCCGACGCCGTAGAGGAAGAGCATCAGCACAACCACAACGGCCGTTGTTGCGAGCCGCAGACGCTTGAGCCCGTATCCCTTCACCACAATCAGAACCAACGCAGCAGCACCCACTGCAGCGACCAGTGTCGCCAACATCACCGCGATGGGCGGAACATGCGGACCATGCGCCACAAACCAGGGCAGGAGCAAGACGGCCGCCGTCAAAAGCCCGACCAGCGATGCATGGCTCACCAGCAGCCATCGCTGCAACCCGCTCGTGCGCCGGCGGTAAAGATAATCACCGGTCAGAATCGTAATTGGAGGCAGCGCGGGCAAGATATAACCGGGAAGCTTTGAACTTGAAAATGAAAAGAAGACGATGGGAATGATCGCCCACAAAACCAGAAACTCAGGGAAGGCATCACCCGGTTTGGGGTTTCCTACTTTGCAACCCAGCCTGTGGCGGAGCCGCCACTCACGCACTGAAACCCGCACGCCATTTGCCAGCGCGCGTATCGCCAGCACTGTCCACGGCATCAACGACAGCATCACGACAACCAGGTAATACCAAAACGGTTGTTCATGCTGATAACGATTTGTGGCAAAGCGCTCCAGATTATGTTCCAGGAAAAACTCTCTGAAGAAGGTGGGGTTCTTGTGCTGCACTGCGATGAACCACGGCAGCACCATGGCAAAATACAACGCCACACCCGGCCACCAGAGGGAGCGGTAGACAATTGACCACTCTTTGCGCAACGCCGCAAAGGCGGTAATAATGACGATGGCCAAAAACGGCGCCACCGGCCCCTTGGCGAGCGTTGCCAATCCAGTAAAAAAATAAATATCAAAGAGCCAGAACTTTGAATCCGTCTCGTACCACGCATACCAGCCCAGCAAACCAATCGCCAGCGGCGCAGCCAGTTGCATATCCGTCGAGGCGCCTCGTGAGAAACCCAGAATCCCCGCGCACGCCGCTGTAATCAGCGCGGCGTCCAGATGGCCGCCGAAGCGGAATCGTCGCATGTGCAGGTAAATCAGAACTACTAAAATCAGCGCAAAACTCACCGAAGGCAGACGCGCGCTCCAATCGTGCACGCCAAACTCGCGCGAGAAAAACATGGCCCGCCAATAATAGAGCGCGGGCTTTTCCAACCATGGTTTTCCGTAGAGATATGGGGTAACGCCGGCATTCAATCGATCCTTGATTGTCGTTGCGGCGTCAAACTTGTCCATCATCTCGTGGGCAATCTGCGCGTAACGCGGTTCATCCGCGCCCACCAGTCCCATCCCTGCGCCGCCCATCAATGGCGTCACGCCGTAGCCTAAAAAGAATATGGAAAACACCAGCATGACCGCGGCTTCAATGACCGCTGCCTTATGCGGCAACCTCTGCCGCCAACTTGCTCGGCTCTTGCTTGTTAACTGGATACCTTCCACTGCATGTACTCGCAATCCCGTAGGTCTGGCTTGTAGGTCTGGGTTGAACAAGTTGCTGGTGAAAAAACGAATGGAACTAGGCTATCAGAACGAATAAAGAATTTCGTTCAAATTTTGTGTAATTCAATAGTACTGCTTAAGGCTGAATCGCCAATATTATTCCACTTGGTTCCAAACTTTGCTGCAAAAAGATTGACCCCGATGGCTTCTTACACTTTCAGCCATCGGGGCCGCTTGCATTATTGCTGCTCTTCTACGTACACGTACAGTAGAGTTCGTGCTCTCCGTTCACTTACTCAACGGAAACTATAGCCTCATCCTTCTGCGCTGGGCCTGGCGCTACCCACTTACGCGGCTGATAGATGCAGCAAGGTTCGGCTGCCAGTGGATCGCCGGTCAGCGCATAAGTTCTGGCGCGTGAGCCTCCGCAAATTTCCTTGAACTCGCAGACGCCGCACTTGCCCGTCAACTGGCTCGTATCGCGAAGCGCCTTGAAGATTGGCGCCTCGCGATAGATTTCGCGCAGTGGTTGCTGGCGAATATTGCCCGCATAAATCGGCAGAAAACCGCTCGGATACACATTGCCTATATGCGAGATAAAAACAAATCCCTTGCCGTCATTGACGCGCCGCGTCGCCCAGCCCACATTGCGAGCGAGCGGGTCAACAGTTGGCGCCCCGGGTTCGTAAGCATGTGCAACAGCTTCGGCCGTGTGCATTGCGACTGCGCCGGGATGACCTGCGCCGGGATGTCCACCGGGATGACCGCCCATCTTGCGTTCTTCAAGATTGTGCTGGAGCAGATAGCGGCGATAGTGCATCGCTTCGGTCGTTTTGATCTGGAAGCTTGCACGCCGTGAAAGTTCGTACAGTTTTCCAAAAACCTCTTCAAATTCTTCGCCCGAGAGCAGATCAGCCACCTGACCGCGGCCTACAGGAACCAGGAAGAAGACATTCCACATCACGATGTTGAGCTTCTCAAAAAGATCAACCAGGTTGTCCAGATCGTGTGCGTTGTGGCGGCTGACGGTGGTGTGAACCTGAATCGGCATTCCCGCTTCTGCGGCCCAGCCGATCGCCTCAATCGTGCGTGCGTAAGCGCCAGGCAATCCGCGGAAAGTATCGTGAATCTCGGGGCAGCTGCCGTCGAGCGAAATTCCCAATCGCACCACACCGGCAGCCTTCATCTTGAAGATGGCCTCGCGGGTCAGCAGCGGCGTCGCACTCGGAGTGACTGCGACTTTGACATTTTTCGTTGCCGCATACTCGACTAATTCATAAATGTCTTCGCGCTTGAGCGGATCGCCGCCGGTGAAGACAAAGATCGGAATCTTCATATCAGAGATTTCGTCGATCAGAACTTTGGCTTCAGCATTTGTCAGTTGGTCCGGGTGCGGGACAGGTTGTGCCGATGCACGGCAGTGTTTGCAGGCCAGATCGCAGGATTGCGTGATCTCCCAGATGGCCAAAAACGGCGTTTCGTCGTAATCCAACCCTCCACGGGCTGGAATATTTTTCATGGCTTCCATTTCAACTACCTCCAGGGGGAAGGCTGGGTGCGGGCTCGGGGGAAACCGAATCAACCCGCTAGTTCCTAGCCGCTAGTGAATCCGATCCGGACCCCTTCGCTCCATTTAAGGAGACCACTCCTGCTTTTTTCAGGATGTGACTGCCATCACGGCTGGCGTACATGACCATTTGAAGGCATAAACACCCCCGATTTTTGTTCACTTATCATCCTGCATCCCAAGTAGAGCTGTCAGAGCAATTTGAACCGCAGCTCACCCCAGCTCCCTGACCTGTCTTTTCAATCCCTTCCCTTGCATCTCACAGAAAATAGGCGTACGTTGTGAGCACAGTCACTGACCTGCTACTTACGGTCAGCGCACAATTAATTACGCTTCTGGGTGTAAACCAAAGCGTGAGAGTCGCACCAAATTCTGCTCCCACAATAAGGCCTGCACCTGAAGGAGGTTTCTATGACCGTCCTGGTGAATCCGGGCTGGAGCAAACCCTCCAACCTCCTCTTTGCAACTAAAATCCCTACCGATGAAAAAGCCTTCGGTTTTGCTTTGGAGCAAGCCCGCGAGTTCGGCGCGCATCTAACGATCTTCCATGCCTATGACACGCTGGTGGTTGCCGCTTCAGAAACATCCGGCATACGCTACTACGATTACGAGGCGGCGGCGCACACAGAAAAAGAAGTGCTGGAGCCACTGGCCAAAAGAGCGCGCGACGCCGGCGTTGAGGCTGAAGTCGTGGTTCGCCCCGGGCTGCCGACCGACCAGATCATCGCATATATCCGCGAGAAGCAGGTTGACCGCGTCATCCTCGGCACCCACGCTCGAGGCCCACTCGGCCAGTTGCTCATCGGCTCCTCGGCTGAAGCCATCATTCGCACTGCAACTGTGCCCGTCTATTGCGTCGGCCCGGATGTAGTCAGTGGCCGCTTCCGCCATTACGCAACCCGCACCGTTCTCTGCGCCGTCAACGAAGAGGAACGCAGCTACCCCGTTACCGCGCTCGCCGCAAAGATTGCCGCCAGCCACAAGGCGCGGCTGGTTCTGCAGCACGTCATACGCCCGCAAGACCGCCAGGCCACGCTTACAGGACGGACCCTCGAACAGATGGAGCGCGACCTTCACCTTCTAGTACCTGCAGAGTTACAAAATCAGCTTCAGGTTGAAGCGATCGTCGTTCCTGGCGATCCGGCCGATGAACTGCTCTACCAAAGCAAGGCTCAGCAGGCCGACCTGATTGTCATGGGCGCACACTACGCTTCCATGATCGCCACCGTCACACGTCCGAGTGTTGTGCATAAACTGCTCGCCCACTCCCACTGCCCGGTTCTGACCTTATCCAATTTGGTCACTGAGCAGGTGGGCGCGAATAAAAAACATCACTCACACCCTGACGAGGCGTACATGGCAGGCGTTTTTTAGAAAGCAACGCTCCTCCTGAAGCTCAAAAGGGCGGAAAGCTTACCTCCTGCTTTCCGCCCTTTTTGCAGTTGCCAGTTCTCAGTTTTTTAAACCCCTGGATATCTATATTTTTCGCTATTAGTTAGTAGCTGTTTTTAATGGCATGCCGACTGATCCTGAAATTCATGGCTCCCCGTCATGGCTACAAAGCCCCGGGCACAATTTAGAATCTGGTCCTCAAGCGGAGTGCTATTGAAGGTGTCTGGTGAAATGAATGTGCCCTGCCTGCGGATTGTGAGGTAGCGATCACTCAAGTTTTGCATGTTGTTGAATTCTGATGAAAGCAGCGTGAAAGCGCTATGGTCGTCGTCTGTCGAAGCGGAGGCGGAGGCGAGTGCCAGATTCTTCTCTGCCAGCCTGTGCTGTGTGGATAGCCAGTCTAGCGATGCGGGAGTGTTATTCTCGACCGCAGTGACGATTGCACTCCGCCATTCCCTGATCACGCTCAGTTCCTCGATGCCCGCCTGTGTAAAGGCGCTGGAGAAGCCCGTAATTGCATGGGGCACGGCCGCTTCCGGTACCGTGCCAGGAAGCGTAAGAATTGTGTGATTGGCTTTGAACGATAAGGTTCCCTGGGTTAGCCGCGCCAGTGACTCCAAGTCGATATACGATTTACCGTTGACGAGTATAAGCGGCGCTTCACCCGTGTGCCCAGCGACTGTGAATGTAGAAGCCTTTTGCGGCGATTGCGTTTGACCGTATGCCAGCGGTATCAATAGAGCGGTTAGGATGGCCACATCCAAGATGGTTGTCATTTTCATAGGAAACTCCCCGATAGTATCTGTTAGTTTCCCATTGTCAGATTCTACAGGCTGTTCAGTTTTGCGCACCCAAAAATGCGTGAAGCAGTTCTCAGTTGTTGGTAGTTAGTAGTCTGTTATTAGTGCCGGTTTGATGAATCAATTTACCGGTACTGGGACGTTGACAAAATAGAGAGAAAAATTTGATTGATGGATAAAATTCGATGTAGATATACCGGGTTTTAGTGCGAAAAATGGGGGATGTTTACCACTCAGTTAGCCATCTTGAAAAAATAACAGGGACGAGGGATTAAGCACTAGCTACCCCAAAAAGAAAGTTCACTTTGGGGGACTCCGGCAGGGACTAGATGAAAAGTAGGGAACTGGGAATGACGACTGAGAACTGCTGAGGCAACCATGGTTACCTGCCGGGTAGTCTATGGTTTTGAGTTGGGCGCTACATAGTTCACTCGGGTGTGGAGACGGATGCCGGGACGGGAGACGATGACCTTGAGCTGATGTGAAGAGCCATCGGTGCGGATAGTGGATAGCGAGATGTCGAGAAGGTAAAGTAGTTCGGGGTACTGAGTGAAGGCGGAGGGTTTGGAAGAGCCAGGGAAAATAGAACCGCCAGTGGCGGAACTGAGTTCTGCTAATGCAATATTGTCATCGCCGAGAGAGTGGGATGCGACATCCTGAATATTGAGGGCATTGAGGACTACACCGGATTGAACGATGCGATCTATAGCAGCCGTAGCGGCAGAGCGAATTTCTGGAAAGTCGGCGGAGAAGCCCGGCGAGATGAGAACGAGCAACCGGCGTCCAGGAAGTTTGGACATCCGCGAGGCGTAATCGGCCAGTGAGGCGTAGGTGCCAATGAGGTCGAAGTTGTGAGCGCGGGTTCCCTGTGCGGCAAAGGTGGTGGTGTGCATGGAGGCGAGAGTTTGGCGGAGTTGATTGGGATCGCGCAAAAATCCACTATTCGTTGAGTCGGTTCCGGTGACGATTGCGACATAGCCATTAGAGTCGAGCGCGGATGAAAGAGCGGCGGCGACAACTTGCCGGGCATTGTTCATCTCTTCCATGGTGAGACGTCTGTCGTCAAAATAGAAAACGGTGAAGTGAGCTTGTGCCGGTGGTGCAGTGGAGATGGTGAGGAATTCGGCTATAGGAGCTGGCTTGCCGTTATCTAGAACTTTGAAGTCTTCGACATGGAGGTCAGAAACAGGTTTACCCTGCTTGTCGGTGACGACGACTGGGATGCGTAGGTGGCCAAGAGGCACATTGAGATTAGAATCAGGCGCGGTTTGTGCGATGGCAACTAGAGAAATTAAGAGAGAAAATGAAGCAAGTAATCGCAATATTGACATATTGATCCTCTGTCGGAAAGAGTTGCATCGCCATGTTACCAAATGCGGGATGTGGACGGAGAGATTAGCGGGTGGCATTCACAGGTTGAGGAGCCACAATTAAAGAGAGAAGATCAATAGGTGTGTTCTTTCATTGTGTGGGGCAGGTTTTGTGAATATATTACACAAGGGGCGCGTTCCGTCGCCCCTACGAGGCTTGAGATTCTGTATGACGCTAACCCAGGGTTGCCCCTTCACTTCGCTCAGGGTTCACCCTGGGCTATTCTCGGCCCTCCCTCCGGAAGGGTTAATTATCAGCTAAGTTTTGATTGATGCAAATGTATTTAATTCTTTGTTGGCTCCTTCACAATGAAATTGCCAGTCATTGAATCGCAGGGCTTGCCTTCGCACATTGCGCCTGTAATTCCTGCGCCTTCACTGATTGTGTAGATGCGGTCGACGGCGGGGAGTTTGATTTTTTCGATGGCGCCGGAGGGCCAGTGAATTTCGGCCGTGCCGGCGTCGGTTGCGTCGCCCAAACCAAAGTGAGGACGCTGATCATTCGAGCTGATAAAACTTCCTCCGC
>DAHXOQ010000070.1 GCA_027364815.1 Acidobacteriaceae bacterium
TCCTGATGATCGGCCCGACCGGTTGCGGCAAGACCGAGATCGCACGCCGCCTCGCCAAGCTCGTTGGCGCCCCCTTTCTCAAGGTCGAGGCGACCAAATTTACCGAGGTCGGCTACGTTGGCCGCGATGTTGAATCGATGATTCGCGACCTCGTTGAGATTGCCATCGACATGGTTCGTGAGGAGCGACTTGAAGAAGTCGAAGACAAGGCCGAGATCAACGCCGAAGGGCGCCTCCTCGATGTGCTGCTCCCTCCACCTCCGCCAACTCCGCCGGCCCAGGAAGGCCAACTCATTCTGCCCGGAGCGGAGAATTATCCCAAAGAGCGCGAGAAACTCCGCCAGCAATTCCGCGAAGGAAAACTCGATGATCGCGAAGTCGAAATCGATGCACGCGATCGTAATCAGCCGCAGTTTGGAATCATCAGCAATCAGAATTTCGAAGAGATGGAATCGAATCTCCGCGACATGATTCCCAATCTTTTTGGTTCCGGCACGCACAAGCGCAAGCTGAAGGCTACCGAGGCCTTCGATTCATTCGTGCAGGAAGAAGAGCAACGCCTAATCGACATGGACTCGGTCACTCGCGTCGCCATTGAGCGCGTGGAAACTAGCGGTATTCTCTTCCTCGACGAGATCGACAAGATCGCCGGGCGAGAAGGCGGCCATGGCCCCGACGTCAGCCGCGAAGGCGTGCAACGCGACATTCTGCCCATCGTTGAAGGCACAACCGTAAGCACGCGTTACGGAATGGTGAAGACGGATTTTATTTTGTTTATCGCTGCCGGCGCCTTTCACGTTTCAAAACCATCCGACCTGATTCCCGAACTCCAGGGACGCTTTCCGATTCGCGTCGAGTTGCAATCGCTCACAGTCGATGATTTTCTGCGCATTCTGACCGAGCCAAAGTCATCGCTGACCAAGCAGTACACTGCGCTTCTTGAAACCGAAGGCGTGCGTTTGGAGTTCACTCCCGAAGCTCTGCGCGAGATGGCAAACTTTGCCTTCCGCGTCAACGAGACCACGGAGAACATCGGCGCTCGTCGTCTGCACACAATCATGGAGCGCGTTCTAGAGGATGTGAGCTTCCTCGCCCCCGATGTCGCCCGCCGGACAACAACCGAAGAGCAATCCACCGCATTGGCAGCTGCCATCAAGAGCGAGTCATCAACCGCACTACCGCTGAGTGAACGCCCCACAGCGACCGGCCCCGAAAAAGTTTTTACAATTTCTGATGAGTATGTAAAACAGATGGTCGCTTCGATTGTTAAGGATCAGGATTTGAGCCGCTATATTTTGTAACTTTTTCCGGGATTATTTGCCAAATATTTGTTAAATTGTATGCGTACCTCGCGAGCCCGCGCGAAGGAAAGAATCAGCTGGCTCTACTCAGCCTCTCCTGCTTCTGAGTGAGTCTGGATGGAGGCGCTTCAGAAGCACACCGGGTGAGGTGTGCTCAAGGCGTCAGAATCCAGACTTCAGTTTCTGGCGGACACAAAGCAGACTCATCCCAGCCAAGAACCAACACACAAAGGAGAGAAATCATGAGCCACAATATTCAGCACCATGCAATCAGCTACATTGAGTTCACCACCACCAACATTGAAGCGGCCAAAAAGTTTTACTCAACGGTTTTCGGCTGGAGCTTCAAAGATTGGGGCCCCGACTACATCGATTTCACCAGCGGAATCAGCGGTGGCTTCCGCAAGTCAGAAGGGCCAGTCCAGCAATCGGACTCCGCGCCACTAATCGTCATCTACTCAAAAAAACTCAGCGAAACAGAAAAAGCCGTCATTGCAGCAGGTGGAAAAATCACGACACCGACATTTGAATTTCCCGGCGGAAGACGTTTTCACTTCTCGGATGGTTTGGGAAACACTCTCGGCGTTTGGTCTGAATAAATTAGCAAGCAAAATAAAACGGCGCATGGGGAGACCATGCGCCGTTTCCTTTTTTTGACAGATTAAGCGACAGTTGGTGTTGCTTCCAGTTCACCCAGTCGTGCGGCCAAAAGCCCTTCAAGCTTGACCAGCGCGGCGGAGAAGCCGTCAATCCCCTCCTGCAGTTTTTCGTGAGCCATGCGATCGGCCTCGTGCATCTTCACAAACGGCGCTTGGTCGATCGTGATCTTTTCAATGGCTTGCGTCTTCGCAACTGCGGGATCGAGTTTGCGCGGAAGAACATCTACCGTCGATTCAAGCTCAGCCAATAACTGCGGTGAGATTGTCAGCAGATCGCAACCGGCCAGCTCGCGTATCTCGCCAATATTGCGGAAGCTCGCACCCATCACCTGCGTTTTGTATCCGAACTTCTTGAAGTAGTTATAAATTGCTGTCACAGATTGCACGCCCGGATCGTCAGCACCGACGTAATCCTTGCCCGTATCTTTTTTGTACCAATCGAGAATGCGCCCCACAAACGGAGAAATCAGCGTAACTCCGGCTTCAGCGCAAGCGATCGCCTGGTGAATTCCGAATAGCAGCGTCATGTTGCAGTGAATCCCTTCCTTCTCTAAAACTTCTGCCGCGCGAATCCCTTCCCACGTCGATGCAATCTTGATCAGCACGTGATCGCGTGTCACTACAGCGGCATCGTACAGCCCTATGAGTTCACGGGCCTGCGCAATGGTGGCCGCAGTGTCGAAGCTCAATCGCGCGTCCACTTCGGTGGAGACTCGCCCGGGCACAATCGCCAGAATCTTGCGACCAAACGCGATGGCGAGCCGCTGAAATGCATAATTGGCAACCTTTGCATCCGTCACGTTGCCGCCTAAATCTTTGCGCGCAGCACGCAAAACCTCGTCGACGATCGGCTGGTACTGCGGCATCTGCGCCGCGGCTGTAATCAGCGATGGGTTCGTCGTTGCATCCGTTGGGCGGAATTTTTCCATGGAAGCAAAGTCACCTGTATCGGCAACAACAGTTGTGAAGGACTTCAATTGAGTTAAAAGATTGTCAGCCATGATTAAGACCCTCCGGGGATTCAACTTCTACTGCATTGGATGCGTGTTGCGAACCCAAGGTAGCAAGTTTGCTTTGAAACAGTTTACTCCTGCATCATTACTCGATTGAAATCGCTTTTTATTCGTTTGTTATTGTTGTCGCGTGATTGTGAGCATAAGTGACCACGTATTTCTTCCCGTCCGGCAGCTCATAAGTCACAGTGCGGTCACCCTCGGTTGCGCCCGTGACGTGAAGATTCATTCCTATAGACATACGCGTTTCCAGCTCACTCATCCCGGGCTTCACCTGGTGCGCATCCACATCGGCCCAGGTCTGCTTGCTCCAGTTGTCGTAGATGGTGTGAGGATCATCGTAATAAAAAAGAAGGTCAGAGTAATATTTTTCATCCTGCCCTTGAATCACGCCGATGGGCGTTGCGTAGAGAGTTGGATTATCCGGCAGATTGAAGAGCGCAAAAACCTGTCGCGTTCCATGTTCGATGTTATTGCGCTCGCTCGGTGGCGTGGCTTGCTTGATGAGCTTTTTAATAAACAACTTTTGCGCCGGCGGAATCAAACCCACGCGCTGATTAAAGCGAACCGTGCCGCCCGTGTACGGATAGTAAGGCATGGTGTTGCCGTTCTTCATCCAAACCGTTGTGTTGTCGATGTCGCTCGCGTCTTCAAAATGCGCGGGTAATTTTTGCCGCACCACGGCGAGTTCGTCGCTGGTGAGCTGCTCGTTTGTGTCGGGGTGCGGGTTGATGCCGGGCTTGCTGCGATGTTCAAAGACGAAATAGAGATAGATGCCGCCGGCAAGCAAAATCACAAGGGTGGGGATTGCTGCAAATTTCCAGTTCATCAGGCTTCTCCTTGTTGTTGAGGAATCTCATCATCAGCGTGACGCGTGTTTTGGAGCAGAGCTTCCACGGTGAGCGTGTTGGCTTTGCGCAGCGCAGGAAATAAAACGGCCCAAACTCCAGCGACAACAAGCGAGCCAACGCCGCCAATGACAGTGGCGCGAACGGCACCCCACCATTGCGCCGTGACGCCGCTTTCAAATTCGCCAAACTCATTTGATGCGCCGATGAAGAGCGAGTTCACCGCGCTGACGCGCCCTCGCATGTAGGTGGGAGTGGCTAGTTGAATCAACGATCCGCGAATGATGACGCTGACCATATCAGCAGCGCCGGCAATTGCCAATGTCGCGAGCGATAGCCACAACGAGTGCGAGAGACCGAAGAGGATGGTTGCCGCGCCAAAGAGCGCAACGCAAAGAAAAAGTCTAAGTCCCGCTTTGTTGCGAATCGGGTATCGCGCCATCACCAATGAGATGGTGAGCGCGCCGATAGCCGGCGCGGCGCGGAGCATACCGAGGCCAGCGGGGCCGGTCTTGAGAATCTCGTGCGCAAAAATCGGCATCAAGGCAACCGCGCCTCCCAGGAGTACGACAAACAAATCCAGAGAAAGTGAGCCGAGGAGAATTGGCGCGCGCCGAACATACTCAAATCCGGCAAAGAGAACGCGAAGACTGAGTTCGCGATGCTCCAGCTTGCCTGGCCGCACGTTGAGTCGCCCAACGAGAAGCAAAAACCAGAGCAACGTGATCAGCGTAAAACAATAAACAATCGGCGGCCCTTCAAGATTGGCAATGACCGTACCGAGTTGAGGCAGATGCGCGCCGATCGCGACTAGCGGCAGAGTAAAAAGAATTCCACCCAGCGCCGGTCCCGCGACATTGGCAAATTGAAATGTTGCCGCGCCCCACGTGACAGCGTTGACAAAATGCTCCGGCGGCACGATTTGCGGCAAAAACGCCGAACTAGCCGGCCCCGAGAAAGCGCGACCCGTGCCGATCAAGAAGAGCACAGAATAAATTGCCAGAATATTGTTCAAATGCAGAAGCGCGATTGCGAGCAGCGCAACGGTGCAGAAGCATTGCAGCGCGTAACAGACGAGGATGATGTGGCGGCGATCGAATTTATCAGCGACATGGCCGGCAGGCAACAGAAAAATCAAGCCCGGCAGAAAAAGTGCCAGTCCCGTGTAGCCAAGATCGAGTGCGCGATGAGTGAGCGAATAAACCTGCCATGCTACAGCCACCGACTGTGCCTCAGCGCCAAGAATAGCGGCGACGCGCGCATACTGATACAAGCGAAAATCGCGGAATGCAAAGGCTTCAAGTCCGCGGCGCGCCATCGGTGAAGGGGAACTCATTGGGACTAGGATAACTGATGCGCAAGAAAGAAAGAGAGCCGTAGCTATATACTGCGGCTCTCAATTGCATTGTTGAGTAAGTTAGCCCTTCGCAATCGCAAAGCGGCGATTCACTTCGTGCCAGTTCACCACATTCCACCAGGCCTCAAGATACTTCGGGCGCAGGTTCTGATACTTGAGGTAGTAAGCATGCTCCCAAACATCGTTGCCAAGGATCGGATAGTGACCCTGCGTCAGTGGCGAGTCCTGGTTGGCCGTCGTGATGACCTTCAGTTTGCCATCAACTAAAACTAACCAGCCCCAGCCGGATCCGAATTGCTTCGCCGTGGTCTCGTTGAATGTTTTTTTGAATGTTTCAAAATCGCCAAAATCTTTGGTGATCTGCGCAGCAATCGCGCCTGTCGGGTTGCCGCCGATACCATCCGTGCCGGGCTTGCCCATCAGCGCCCAGAAGGCCGTGTGATTGGAGTGGCCACCACCGTTGTTGCGCACAGGGCCGGCGATTTCTGCGGGAACGCTTGCCAGGTCGCGGATCAAATCGTCGATCGGCTTCTTCGCCAGTGCCGGATGATTCGCCAGCGCGGCGTTCACATTGTTGATGTAGGCCTGGTGATGCTTGTCGTGGTGCAGGTGCATGGTTTCGGTGTCAATGAAAGGCTCAAGAGCGTCGTGCGCATAGGGAAGCGGCGCAAGTTCGTAGGGCATATTCAGTCTCCTTAACTAGCTTCTATTGGGATTTTATCGCTTAAAGCGTGGAATTGGGAGGGCGGCAATCGAATCTTCATGAAAGTCACGAAGGGAGCCTATTCTCACATCTCGTCTCGTTCGATGCAAGGGCGAGGCGTGAGGATTCAGTGTACTCGCAGGATATTCAGAGGAAATGTTTTTTTGTGTTCAAAACGGCACACATTGCTTTTGAAAAACTTATTAGTTGATCAATAAGTCTTCTTCCGAGTTACACATTCCCAACTCCCCGAAAGAGACCTGCACACGAGCCTCGTCTGCATTTATGATGGACTGGCGCGGAAGTTTGATTTTTTCAATCAAAGATTTTTCTCTTGAAAGGTTTTTTTATGAGCAATAGTGCGAGCGCTGAGTTGAGTATTAACACACTGCGGCTTTTGGCCGTGGATGCTGTGCAAAAAGCAAATAGCGGTCATCCGGGTGCCCCACTCGGTTGCGCGCCGATCGCCTACACGCTCTTCAACGGCGTTATGCGTCACAACCCGAAGAATTCCAAGTGGGTCGACCGTGACCGATTTGTCCTCTCGAATGGCCATGCTTCGATGCTGCTCTACGGCAGTCTCTATCTCTCCGGCTACAACGTTACACTTGACGATCTCAAAAGCTTTCGTCAGTGGAATTCGCGCACCCCAGGACATCCCGAACGCGGCGACACAGACGGCGTTGAGGTCACTACCGGTCCGCTCGGTCAGGGCTTTGGAATGGCTGTCGGAATGGCGATGGCAGAAAAACATCTCGCCGCCATATACAACCGCCCCGGCTTTGAAGTCGTCAACCACTTCACCTATGGGATTTGTGGCGATGGCGATTTGATGGAGGGCGTCTCGCACGAGGCGGCCTCGCTCGCCGGAACGCTGGGCCTCGGCAAGCTGATCTTTTTCTATGACGACAATCTGATCTCGCTCGATGGCCCTACATCGCTGAGCTACACCGAGGACGTCACCAAGCGTTTTGAAGCTTACAACTGGCAGGTTTTGAGCGTGCCCGATGGCAATGATCTTGCCGCGCTCTCTGCGGCTGTTGAAGCCGCCAAGAAAGATACAGCCCACCCAACTCTGATTCGCGTGCGCACCATCATCGGCTACGGTAGTCCGCGCGCAGGTACTAACAAAGCCCATGGTGAGCCGCTCGGTGCGGAGGGAGTTGCTGCGACGAAAAAATTCTTCGGCTTCGATGAGAATGTTTCCTTCGCAGTTCCCGATGCAGCACTCAAGGATTGGCGCACCGCAATTGATCGCGGCGCGGCAGTTGAAGCCGAGTGGACAAAACTCTTCGCCGCTTACAAAGCCGCATATCCAGAGCTCGCTGCTGAGTTTGAACGTGTGCAGAGTGGCAAGCTGAAATCCGGATGGGAAAAGTCCCTCCCCGTCTTTGCTGCCGACAAGCCGCAGGCAACCCGCTCTGCAGGTGGTTCAATTCTCAACGCAATCGCCGATGCAGTACCGGAGCTCTTTGGCGGCGCAGCTGACCTCACCAGCTCCACCAAAACAATCTTCAAACCCGGCGAAAGCTTTCACGAGAATCCATCCGGCCGCAACATCTTCTTCGGCGTGCGCGAATTTGGCATGTCCGCCGCAGTCAATGGAATCGCCGCTCATGGCGGGCTCATTCCATTCGGCTCCCCTTTCTTTGTCTTCTCTGATTATCTGAAACCCGCAGTTCGCCTCGCCGCCATCATGCAGCTCCACTCGCTCTGGGTCTTCACGCACGATTCCATCGCCGTCGGTGAAGATGGTCCCACGCACGAACCCATTGAGCAGTTACTCGGCCTCCGTGCAATTCCGCACCTCACCGATCTGCGCCCCGCCGACGCCAATGAAACCGCAGCCGCATGGCGCATCGCGCTTGAACGCAAATCCCCTAGCTGGATGGCGCTGACTCGTCAGGATCTTCCGGTAATCGACACTTCAAAAGTTGACACCTATGCGGGTGTCAGCATGGGCGCATACATTCTGATGCAAGCCGACAAACCGAATCCCGAGCAGCCCGATGTCGTGCTGATTGGTTCTGGCTCCGAGGTCTGGCAGGCAGTTGAAGCCGCCAAGTTGCTCTTTGCTGATGGCATTGCCGCGCGTGTTGTCAGCTTCCCGAGCTGGAAACTTTTTGAAGAGCAATCACCTGCATACCAGGCCAGCATTCTGCCCAAGCATGTGCCCACAGTCGTCATTGAAGCCGGCGCAACTGTCGGCTGGTGGAAGTATGTTGGTTCTGAAGGCGCTGTCATCGGCCTCGATCGCTTTGGAGCGTCGGCTCCGGGCCCAAAGGTGCAGGCAGAGTTGGGAATGACTGCTGCTGCTGTAGTTGAAGCCGCAAAAAAGTTGTTGAAGCGTAGTTAGCCGCGCTTCGCGCGTGTTAGCGGTGCTAGCGGAGTTAGGCTTCAAGAATCTCGGCATGGTGGTATTTCTAACACCGCGAACTCCGCTAAAAGAAAGGTACATAAAATGAAACTCGTCATCAGCTCCGACCATGCAGGATTCGCGCTCAAAGAAGAAGTCCGCGCCTATTTGGCGAAAGAGGGCCACGATGTCGTTGACTTGGGCGCCTACAACGCCGAGCCATCCGATTACCCCGACTTTGCCGAGCGTGTAGGCAACGCGATTAATTCTGGCGAGGCGAAAAGAGGCATTCTCATCTGCGGCTCCTGCGTTGGCGTTTGTATCGCAGCCAATAAGATTCCAGGCATTCGCGCCGGCATCTGTAACGAGACTTACTCCGCGCACCAGGGTGTTGAGCACGATGACATGAACGTTGTTGTTCTCGGCTCGCGCATCATCGGCACTGCCGTTGCCTTTGAAGTTGTCGACGCATTCTTGAAAGCAAAATTCGAAATCAAGGAAGAGCGCTTCGTCCGCCGCTTCAATAAGGTGATGGCGATTGAAGCGAAGTACATGAAGGCGCAATAACAGGAGCAGCATAACTTTCCCGCTTCAGTTAGTAATATGTATTAGTTAGTCAGTTGTAAAAGATGAGGTCGCACATGCTTCCCGTAATCCTATTTGATGTTGGTGGAGTACTGCTGACGAATGGCTGGGATCGCGCTGAGCGTCTCGCGGCAATCGCACACTTCGGGCTCAACGACGCCGAATTCGAGCGCCTCCATGCCCCAGCCTATGATGCATGGGAGCGCGGCACCATCGATCTCTCCACCTACCTCGAGCAAACAGTCTTCACCGAGCCACGTACTTTCACTCAAGAGGAGTTCTACCAATTCCTGCTTACCGGCTCAAAAAAGCTTCCCGACGCCGCTCTCGGAATCCTTTCTGAATTGGCAGCATCTGGTAAGTATCTGCTCGGCGCGCTCAACAACGAGGCACCCGAGCCGAATGACTTTCGTTTTGAGCATTTCGGATTGAGCCGTTACCTCGCATTTCGCTTCAGCTCCTGTTACATGGGCCTGCGCAAACCAGAACCGGCGATCTTCCTCAGAGCGCTCGACTTTCTGAATCGTGACCCCGGTGAAATCATCTTCATCGATGATCGAACCGAGAATGTACTTTCAGCGTCTAAAGTGGGGATGGACGCAATTCAATTTCTAGGTGCTGAAAATCTGCGCAGTGAGTTGAAGAAGCGCGGCATTCTGTAAGGTTTTACTTTTCTCTCATCAGAAAAATTGACGTGAGATTGATTTTCAAAAGTTATCTTTAAGTTTGAGGAGAATTCGCAATGCAGCTTGGATTGATTGGATTAGGCAAGATGGGTGGCAACATGGCCGAGCGTTTGCGGTTGGCTGGCCATCAGGTAGTTGGCTTTGATTTCAGCGCCGAAGCAGTCGCGAAGCTCACCGCGAGCGGAAACGTCGGCGTCAGCTCGCTTGAAGATCTCGCCAAAAAACTCACCCGCCGTCGCGCCATCTGGATCATGGTTCCCCAGGGTGATCCTGTTGACCAAACCATCGCCAAGCTTCTGCCGCTTCTCAACCCCGGCGACATACTCATCGACGGCGGCAACTCGAATTACAAAGACTCCATGCGCCGCCATGCCGAGCTCACTGCCAAGGGTTTCAACTTTGTTGACGCGGGAACTTCGGGCGGCGTCTGGGGACTCAAAGAGGGCTACGCGCTGATGATTGGCGGCGATGAAGAGCCGGTAAAATTCCTCACGCCCATATTTCAAGCGCTCGCCCCCGCAGCTAATCGCGGATGGGGTCACGTCGGCCCTGCCGGCGCTGGCCACTTTGTGAAGATGGTCCACAACGGTATTGAGTACGGAATGATGCAGTCCTACGCCGAGGGCTTCACTATCCTCGAGAAAAAAGAACCGCTGCATCTCGACCTCGCACAGATCGCAGAAATCTGGCGTCACGGCAGCGTTGTTCGCAGTTGGCTCCTCGATCTCACCGCTGAAGCGCTCAAGCAGAATCCAAAACTCGATGGCCTCGAAGCTTACGTCGCCGACTCCGGCGAGGGCCGCTGGACTGTCTTTGAAGCCATCGATCTCAACGTCTCCGCGCCCATCATCACGGAATCGCTGATTCGCCGAATTCGCTCACGCGAAGAAAATAATTTCACTGATCGCATGATCGCCATTCAGCGCAATGCTTTCGGCGGACACGCCGTGAAAAAAGACTAACTACGCATCAAATGAATTCTTCCCCAGGAGAGGTTGAGCAATGGCTACAGCGCAAGTTCGTGTGAATCCCGATGATTTGTCGAAGATGACCGCAGGTGTTCAGCGGATTCCAGAGCCAGGCATTCTGGTTATATTTGGCGCCTCAGGCGATCTGACCAAACGCAAGCTCTTGCCCGCGCTCTTTCATCTGGAGCAATCAGGTTTGCTGCCTGCCAACTCTGCAATCGTGGGTGTTGCGCGTCGTCCACTGACCAATGAATTTGCTCAAGACATGCAAGAGGGGATCATCGAATCCGGCGTGGACAAAGCCGATCCCAAGCTTGAAAGCTTCGTCAAGCGCATCCACTACTACGCGCTGCAGTTCGATGATGCCACTGGATACGCGGGACTCAAAGCTTAGCTTGACGCAATCGCAACCGAAGGCAACATCGGACCCAACCGCCTCTTCTATCTTGCAACCGCCCCAGAATACTTTGAGCCGATTGTGGAGAACCTCGGCGCGCAGGGGATGGCGCAGCCGGAAAAAGGCTCTATCGGCGTTGTCATTGAAAAACCTTTCGGACACGATCTGGACTCCGCGCGTGAATTGAACACTAAGGTCAACGCGGTCTTCCAGGAGGAACAGGTCTTCCGCATCGATCACTATCTCGGCAAAGAAACCGTCCAGAACATCATGGCGTTTCGCTTCGGCAACGGCTTCTTCGAGCCGCTGTGGAACAACAGTTACATCGATCACGTGCAAATCACCGACGCGGAAACCGTCGGCGTCGAACAT
>DAHXOQ010000071.1 GCA_027364815.1 Acidobacteriaceae bacterium
ATGTAGATGTGTCCGATGGCGGCTTCTTCGCCTTCTCCGGAGAGCAGAATGGCGTCGAGTACTTCGAGGGCGCGGACGCGTTCTTTGGCGGAGATGGCGTCGGTGAGTTCGTAGAGGGAGCGCTGCTTGGCGCTGAGAACCATCGTCTCCACGTCACCGAGGGTGATGCGGCCGCGCCCGTACGTGTAGAGCAAAAGTTTTTCGAGCTCGGATTGAATCAGCATCATGTCCGCGCCGAGAGCGTCGCAGAGTTCGCGGACGGCGTCGGGATCCATTTTGGTTTCGGATTGGAGCGCGGTTGCTGCCACCCAGCGCATGGCGTCTTCATCAGTGACGCGGGCTAGTTCAACGATGCCGCATGAGCTGCCCAAAGTTTCCTGAATGCGCTCGAATTTATTTTTGTCATCCATCTCCATGCGGCGCGGATCTGAAGGGATGCGCAGGTGGTCAGCAAGAAAAATAAGCACAGCTTGGGGATTCGGCGAGGCAAAGTAGCGCTCCAGCGCGGCGAACTCTTCCTTCTTTGCGCCGCGCGTATAGAGCTGCTTGAGATTGCGGACGAAGATAACTTGAAAGGGCGCCATGAGGGACGGTGTTTGCGCGCGATCAAGGACTGTGAAGATGGTGCTCTGCGTGAGGTCGAGATCGGAGAGGCAGAAATCACGCATCTCCTCCGGAGCAAAATGTTTGAGCAATGCGGCGCGGCAGCGCTCAAGAAGAAAAATTTCGTCACCTGCAAACACGTAGCCGGGCTTAATCGCCGAGTTGCTGTTGGCGGCGGCTTCAATTTCTGCAACGAATCGGCTGACGGAGGCGAAACCCGCTCCCCAACGTGCGCCGGATTGAGTTGTTGTACTCATTCCAATACAGAATATCGTGACGGATGGCTAGAGAACAGCGTAGAGATGTAGGGGAACCCAAACTGCCATGTTTTGTGTGGAAAACAGGGTACTGCGACCAGCGCTCAAAGACTCTCGATGACATCGGCCACCAACGCATGCGCAAAAGACCGGCTCAGGCGCTCGATGGCGGCTGGATTTTCGTCGATCATGGTGGGAAGGTCGGTCGTTGATTGGTACTGCTCGCGGAAAACGTAATTCTTGTTCTCATAGAGAACGCGGCCATCGCGGGTGGTGAGCGTCACCGAGGCGACGATGGTGAGCAGGTAGCTGGAGGCTTGAACGGTCTCTGAATTGTAGGTGAGCGGGGTGGCTACTTCCTGGAGCAGTGTGCCGCGGAGTATGGCGTCGGGGTCGCCGGAGGTGTTGGGAACGACGCGGAGCCGGGTGCGCGCATTGAACTCGTGAAGGACGGCGTTGGTGAGCGCTGTTTCTGTGTGGTAGGTGGTGGTGCGCGAGGCAAAGAGCGGGATGGCCAGGCTTTTTACGTTGGCAGGAAGATGGGTTGCGGCGCCCAGCGTGTGGTAGCCGCAGGCGGAGAGGACCGCTAGCGGGAGGCTGATGAGTGCAAGTAGAAGTGTGCGCCGCATACTGGGTTAATTGTACTAGCCGGTTTAAAGAGGATTGGGATTCTGGAGATGTTTGATAGACTCAGCTTTGTAAGACTGAGCAACGAGGCCGGAGTGAGATACCGGTTGATGGAAGAATAATTTCGCATCGAAAACGATATGGCGACCATCCAAATAGCAGGGAACGAGAACGAGCAGCATCCCGACGTAGCACTGGTAGCTCAGGTGCGCGCGGGTGACTTGCAGGCTTTCGATGAACTCGTCCGCAAATACGATCGCCGGGTCTGCAGAATTGCGCAGCACATTACGCAAAACCATGAGGACGCCGAGGACGTAACGCAGGACGCGTTTCTGAAGGCTTACCAGAAGCTCGATCAGTTCCAGGGGAATTCAAAGTTTTACACCTGGCTGGTGAGGATTGCCGTTAACGAAAGCCTGATGCGGTTGCGCAAGCGCAAGACCAGCAAGACAGTTTCGATTGATGAGGATATTGAGACGGACGAGGGCAGCGTGCCGCGCGATGTGGCGGATTGGGGCCCGGATCCGGAAGTTCAATATGAGCAATCGGAACTGGGTGAGATTTTGCGAAAGACGATTCAGGGATTGCCCTCGGGCTTCCGGACAGTTTTTGTGCTGAGAGATGTGGAAGGCCTCTCGACGGAGGAAACGGCTGAGACGCTTGGATTGAGCGTGCCGGCTGTGAAATCGCGATTGCTGCGTGCGCGTTTGCAACTGCGCGAAAGGCTCAATCGCTACTTCCGCGGGAAGAAGGGGGGAAAGAAATGACCTGTTCAGAGTTTTTAGCGGTGCTCGATGATGTGCTCGAGGACAAGCTGGACGCGAATTTGCGCGCGGATCTGGAGAAGCATCTTTATCGCTGCGGCAATTGCGAGGTCATTTTGAATACCACCCGCAAGACAATTCAGATTTACCGCAGCAACGAAGTCTACGAAATGCCTGAAGATCTGCGTACCAAGCTGCATGACTCGATTATGAAGAAGTGTAAAGAGAGTGGCGGCTGCGGATGCGCGGAGAAGAAGGCTGAAGAAATTGAAGAAACTGATGAAAAACTGAATGAATTGGATTAATGACGTTGCCCTAGGAAATAAAGCCCAACACAATTTAGTGGAGATTTGACAGGCCGGAGATGAACCCCCGGATTAGCTTTGTGGCCGACTTTTTTAATTGGCCAGAGATGGACTGTTGGCCAAAGAAAATCCCCCGGCAGAGGTCATTCGCCGGGGGCTACTTGTCGGACACAAGTTTAGTATGTACGTCACTTACTCATAAAAGTCAGGGACCAGTAGCCGGCACTGGAGGTCGGTAGCGCGCGGCTACTGGCGGTCCCCGTATCAACGAAGCATGCTGCGGCTTCCCCTTTCCACTGCAGCCTCGTGTCTACTGGCTCAAAGGGAGCGGTGGTGCGTCCCGAGCCGCGTTGACAAATTGAGTCTCTCTTAGCCAGAGAATTCTCACTGTGATGACGGTCACAGGAGTTGGTACTTTTAAGCTCAATTTTGAACAATGGATGCTGAATTCGAAATTTCATTGTGGAGAATGGTTTAGTGGGTGAGTGTACGTGCTATCTCTGGACAAATTTTCAGTGCTTTCTGCTGCATTGACAAAGCCCAAGAATGACGCAGAGAATCGAGATTCCGGGGGGCGCGAGAGTTGCTGCCCCGCAATGAGAAAGGCAATGCAAATGAGTGCGGCTTTATTGAAGAGTGAGTTGGGCACGGTGCCACTGATTGGGCGCGGAAAAGTTCGCGACCTGTACGCGGTGGGAAATGACCTGTTGCTGGTGGCTACGGATCGTATTTCTGCTTTTGATCATGTGCTGGGAACGGGAATTCCCGGCAAAGGCAAGATTCTTACCCAGATTTCGCTCTTCTGGTTTGATTTGTTGGCGGATATTGTGCCAAATCATCTCATTACTTCGGAAGTTACCGAGTTCCCTGCCGAGTTGCGCCCATTTGCGGAGCAGCTTCATGGCCGCTCGATGCTCGTACGCCGCGCGAAGATGTTTCCCGTAGAGTGCGTGGCTCGTGGTTACCTGGCTGGCTCAGGATGGAAAGAGTATCGCGAGAGTCAATCAGTCTGCGGCGTTTCGCTGCCCGCAGGGTTGCTTGATGGATCTCGCTTGCCGGAGCCCCTGTTTACTCCAGCGACGAAAAGCCCTGATGGGCAGCATGACATCAACATTGCCTTTGAAGAGATGGAAGATGTAGTCGGAAATCATTCAGCACGCGAGTTGCAGCGGATCACGCTGGCGCTCTACAAACGGGCCGCAGATCATGCCGGGAGTCGCGGATTGATTCTGGCGGATACAAAATTTGAATTCGGCGGGGTGGCGCAGCACGATGATGATGAAAAAATCATCCTCGCCGATGAGGCTTTGACTCCTGATTCCTCACGCTTTTGGGAAGCTGCAATGTGGAAGCCGGGTGGCGCCCAACCATCTTTTGACAAACAGTATGTGCGCGATTACCTGGAGGCGATCCATTGGAATAAACAGGCTCCGGCGCCGAGTTTGCCTGATGAAGTTGTGCAGCAAACACTCGCGCGTTATGTGGAAGCATTCACGCGATTGACAGGACATGCGCCAAAACTCTAGCGCTGCAAAGTTGAATCCAGAAAAGCACGGAAATTTCATCAGGGCTGGTTTGCATGAATTGGATTGACTGGATCATCGTGCTGTTCATAGTTGGCGGCGTTTTAGGCGGACTCGCAGAGGGATTCTTTCGCTCAGCCAGTTCCCTGCTCGGCTTGATTTGCGGCCTCGCGCTGGCTACCTGGAATTACAAGCAGGCGGCGCGCATCTTTGAGCCGCTCATTCACGACCACGCGACGTGCGAAGCCATTGCTTTTGTACTCATCACGATTGTGGTGATGGTCATTGCGGGAATCATCGGGCGCTCACTTGCGAAAGGTTTCAAGTGGCTCGGCCTCGGTTGTCTTGATCATCTCTTCGGCGCCGTTTTTGGTTTTTTGCAGGGTTCATTGCTGGTTGTTTTGGGAATTCTTGTCATGGTCGCTTTTTTTCCCGAAATAGGCGGTTTGCATCAATCAAAATTTGCTCCGCCATTCCTTCATGCTTGCCGCGCCGTTACCCATATGAGCCCAAACGAATTGGCAGAAAAAATTCGCGACGGATTAAAAAAGATCGAAGATGCTGCTCCCAATTGGATGCATTCGTAGGTATAATTGTTTCTCTACACCTGACGTTGTAGTCTTCATCGAGATTGTCCCAACTAACCAGCATCTGCGATTGTGTTTCGCCAGAGCTTCAGAAACAAGCAGAATTAAGTACAAGCATTCTGCAACGTAATTACTGTTCTTTTGAAAGGCCAGCAAACCCGTGAAGCGTGAACTAGAAATCCTCGTCAAGCAAATGCACTCCACCCATATTCCATACGAAGAAGCCGTCCGCTCTTTCAAGCGCCAGTACCTCAGGGAGGTGCTGCTGGCGCACCGTGGCAACCAGTGCAAGGCGGCTGCCGAAATGGGGATTCACCGCAACACCTTGAGCCGGACAATGGCCGAGCTGGGGCTGGAGTTGGCCGAAGTTCGTGCGGGCCTCAAGCGTCCGCCGCGTAGTGTGCGTCCAGTACTCAGTGCGGTGCGCGAAAACTACCGCTAATCAAACTGAGGCCCATGGAAATACCCACCCAAATCTCAGAGATGGGGATTCACAGTCATCCCAACTATTGCTGGGAAACGAATTCCTCCGACAGGACCGAGAGCCTGAAGGATTTGAGCGCGCTGGACTCGCTTCTGGAAAACTCTCAAACGCTCAACTCCATGCACACACCGCGCAAACCTATCCTGCGCGAGAGCAGGGTATTGGAAGGCGATGAGGGAGGCCTCCGTAATCATCTTCGGAGGGTTTCGTGAAGGCAATTAAAACTACTCTCTTCCCTGCAATCGATGATTGCCTGCAATCCGGCACAATTCAGCAAAAATCTAAGCTGCTGTCTTTTGCCGTTCTAGTTGTGATTACGTTCGCTGCACATTCAGCCTCGCTTCCCTTGCGGGCTCAAGACACGCCTAAGAGCGAGACCGCGGCGGCAAATGGCCAAAGCGCTGCGCAACCTCAACCGGCGTCGGCTGCACCTAAAGAAACATCCGCTGACAATTCTGCTGCCCCCTCTGGCAAGCTTCCAAGCAGTCGCGACAAGCGCAAGGCTGTAAAGCTCTATCTGCATGCAACCAAACTCTATACCGATTCAAAATTCGAAGAGGCTCAAGCTCTGTATCTAAAGGCTGCGGCGCTTGACCCCACGAATCCGAATTACCCCGTCGCAGCCGAATTGGCACGTAGCTATGCAGTCACAGCGTTGGTGCAGTCAGCGGCAGCTAGCCGGACACGCGGCGACCAGAGCACAGCACGGGAATCATTGGCGCGTGCGCTCAATCTGGATCCCCAAAACCCAATCGTCACGCAACATATCGGCGAGTTGGCCACAGATGCAACGAGTGGCGAGGTGCCTGGACTTTATCTGGACGCGGCCAATCAGATTGGCCCGAATGTAGTATTGGAACCCAGCAAGGAAAAGCACAGTTTTCATCTGCATACAAATATGAGGCAGATAATTCAGCAGGTCTTTGCGGCTTACGGCATCCAGGTGATCATCGACGATTCGGTGCGTTCACAAATCGCGCGTTTTGACGTGGATAATGTGGATTTTGCCGATGCAACAAAACTGCTGGGCATCATCACTGTGAGTTTCTATGCGCCAATCGACGCACATCGTGCGATTATTGCGCGCGACAACACCGACCTGCGCGGGCAGTATTTGCGCACGGAACTGGAGACAATTTACCCGCCAGGGCTGAGTGACAAAGAACGCACCGATGTGGAGACGATGGCCAAGTCCATCTTTGATCTTCCCCAGGCCAAGTTGAACGCAAGCTCAGGAACGCTGACGATCAGAGCACTGCCGCAAACCCTCGACGCATTCAATATGACCCTGCGCCAACTTCTGGAAGGCCGCAGCCAGATGGTGCTTGATGTGCGCATGATTCAATTGGCAAATTTGCAGGCACGCAACACAGGCGCCACAATTCCCCAGCAGTTCAGCGTCTTCAATGTGGGCATTGAAGAGGCGGCGCTACTGAACAACAACCAGGCGCTGGTGCAGCAAATCATCTCGTCAGGTCTGGCAAGTGCGAATAACCCGCTTGCAATTCTTGCCATCCTCTACGCGTCTGGCCAGGTAACGGATCCGATTTTACAATCAATCATCAGTAGCGGCACTGGAATTTTTGGTGGTGGTGCCTCGACCACAGGCATCACGCCGATGCAAACTACTGTGAATCTCAACATCAACTCCTCGGATTCACGCGAACTCGATGGGATTCAGTTGCGACTCGGCGACGATGAGAAAGGCACCATCAAAACCGGTGTGCGCTACCCGATTACTACCTCCACCTTTTCAAGTTCACTGGGGACTACCCCTTCGATCCCTGGACTCACTGGGGCCGGATCTTCAAGCAGTCTGTACTCGCAGTATACGAGTTCACTCAATTCAATCTCTGCTCCTATGATCGAGTATCAGGACATCGGGCTCACGCTCAATGCGACACCGAGAATTCTGCGCGAGGGAGAAATTGCGCTGACCCTCGATTTGAAGTTGACAGCATTGTCCGGCGGATCAGTGAATGGTGTTCCCATTCTGAACAGCCGCGCGTATGCCGGCGTCGTTACTCTCAAGGAAGGCGAGGGTGTGGTGCTGGCCAGCGAAATTGACAAACAGGAATCCAGAGCGCTCAGTGGACAGCCCGGAATCACAGATATTCCCGGGCTAAACAATATTACAAGCGTCGTCAACTCGACAAATTACGCTTCGTTGCTGATCGTGTTGACTCCGCACCTGGTTCGCGGAACGCAGGTTGGCGGGCATTCACCGATCATGCTTATCGACAGAAGAAAAATAGGGCCGTAAAAATTAGGTACTAAGGATTTAGTCCCTAATTTTAGAATTCCTTTCCCTCCAGCGGCACTCACCAATTATCCTCAGATGCAAAGCATTAATTGAAGCTCCCATGAGGTGCTGAGTGTTCAAATCTCTGTTTTTTTCTGCTGTTCTGATTTTTGCCGCAACAACTCAAGCGAATTGCGCCATGGCAACTGAAGGGCCCTCTGCGGTCTCGAACAACTTTGCGCGGCTGGACCGGGTCACCGCTTCCCGGGCAACGCAAAATGGCATCGAGATTCGCTCCGGTGCTGCGACAATGATGATTACTGCGCTTCGTGACGATGTGGTGCGCGTGCGCATCAGTCCAACCGCGCAATTACCTGAAGATGCAAGCTGGGCCGTGCTCGATCAGTCGCGCAAATCGCAGGTCGCCGTAAAACCGCTCTCAAGCGAGAACGAAGTAGGCTTCTCTACATCGAAACTGCGCGTGGTGGTTAAGCGCTCGCCGCTTCAGCTCATCATCAGCGATCTTGAAGGCCATATCCTCAGCGAAGATCTCCCCGGCCGTCCCGTTGAGTTTCACGGCAACAGCTTCCGCGTTTTCAAGAGTTCGCCCGCCGACGAGCACTACTACGGGCTCGGCGACAAGCCCGGTCCGCTCGATCGCCGCAACGAGGCCTTCACCAATTGGAATACCGATTCATTCGGCTGGCAGGAATCAACCGACCCCATTTACAAATCAATTCCCTACTTCATCACCTTCAACAAGGGCATTTCTGCCGGAGTTTTCCTCGACAACACCTGGCGCACAAGCTTTGAGTTCAACAAGGAATACCGCGACGGCTACTCATTTGGCTCCGAGGCTGGACCGCTCGATTATTACGTCTTCCTCGGGCCTGATCCAAAGCACGTCGTTGAGACGTGGGCCTGGCTGACCGGCACAACGCCGTTGCCTCCGCTCTGGTCGCTTGGTTTTCAGCAATCGCGTTACAGCTACTATCCCGAGGCCGAGGTGCGCCGCATTGCATCACGGCTGCGCTCGGAACGGATTCCCGTTGACGTGATCTACCTTGACATCGACTATCAATTGAAGAACCGGCCTTTCACAGTTGACCCGGAGCGCTTCCCGCATTTTGACCAGATGATTGCCGACTTGAAAGCCGAGCACATTCGCACGGTTCTAATCACCGACCTGCACATCGCCGATCTGCCCAACGCGGATTACAAACCTTATGACGAAGGCACGGCTGGCAATCACTTCGTCAAGAATCCTGACGGCTCTACATACGTTGGTATTGTTTGGCCCGGCAAATCAGTCTTTCCGGATTTCACGGAGAAGACCGCGCGCGAGTGGTGGGGCACACTCTACAAGGATTTTGTTTCTCGCGGAGTCGCTGGCTTCTGGAACGACATGAATGAGCCGGCGATTTTCGAGGTCGCTTCAAAAACAATGCCTGACGACATTCAACACCGCATCAACGAACCAGGCTTTGCGCCCAGAACTGCAACACACCTCGAGATTCATAACGTCTTCGGCATGGAAAACAGCCGGGGCACTTTTGAAGGATTGAAGAAAATTGCGCCCGCCACGCGCCCGTTTGTGTTGACACGCGCAAGCTATGCGGGTGGCCAGCGTTATGCTGCCACGTGGTCCGGCGACAACTCAAGCACATGGAATCATCTGCGCCAGACAACTCCGCAACTTGAGAATCTTGGCCTGAGCGGTTTTGCAATGAGTGGCGCTGATGTCGGCGGCTTCGCCCGCTCCCCGCAACCGGCGCTCCTGACGCGCTGGCTGCAGGTGGCGGCCTTCCATCCGATTGACCGCGACCACACGGCCAACGACACTAACCCGCAGGAACCCTGGGAGAATGGCACAGAACACGACGTGAATCTGCGCCGCTCTGCAATTGAAGAACGCTACAAACTGCTTCCTTACTTCTACACCGTTGCCGACGAAATGAGCCGCACCGGATTGCCGATGATGCGCCCGCTCTTTCTCGAGTTTCCCAAGGGCGCAATCGATGGCCAGCCGCTCGATGGAACCGACAGCAACAGCTTCATGCTGGGAGCTGATTTATTAATTGCTGACAGCCCCTATCAGGACACGCCAGACAACTATGCCGTTGCACTGCCGCCCGTTGGCTGGTACGACTACTGGACGGGCGCGCATGTTGAAGGCAGCGCCGGACGCAAGGCCATCGACAACACCAAGGTCAGGCAACCCGAAGTCACCATCCACCCCAGCATTGACACACTGCCGGTTTTTGTTCGCGCAGGCTCCATCATCCCTGAGCAGCCTCTCGTTCAAAGCACCAGCGAGAAGCCTGAAGGACCGCTCTCTCTGCGCGTCTATCCGCCGGTAAAAGCTGGCGAAGAGTGCAGCGGAAGCCTCTATCTCGATGACGGCGTCAGCACAGCCTACCAAAACGGCGAACTGCTGCGCATGCACTTTGAGTGCCTGCAGAGCTCCGATGGCTTGACGCTAACCGTTAGTCCGCATGAAGGCAGCTTTGCCCCATGGTGGAACCAGCTCTCCGTGGAAGTATACGGGGTCAAACACGAGGCCAAAGGTGCGCACACCGCAAATGGTCCCGTCTCAACCAGTTACGACTCCCAGCACCATCGGATTCTCACCGTTGTGCCCGATGATGGCAAGGGGCTGCAATTGAAAGTGGAGTACTGAATTTGTTTCAACTTGCCAAACCAACAAGTGAAAAGATTCAGAAGAGGGTGGCTGCAATCCAAATGCAGCCGCCCTCGCTTGTTGATTACGGAACTTTATATGGCCCGGAATCTGTATCACGCATCCTCGATTTTGTGATTGATCATCGCCGTTCGCAAATTGGATATGGCAATAGAGATTTTGTGCGCGCCAAAGATGCATTTAAGCAATGGAAGAACTTCGAACTGGGATGGGTCAATGTCGCTGATCCAAAATTGCTCATTGAGAAAGATGCAATCGTGGCTGTTGTCGTGCACGCGTTTGGGCTATGGAGTGTTATTTGCAGCCGGATTGTTCATGTGATTGATGAGCCTACTCGCTTTGGTTTTGTGTACAGAACCACGGAGTTTCATGTTGAGCGCGGTGAAGAACGATTTCTTCTCGAAGTTGACCCGGCATCCAACGCTGTCTATTACGATTTGCTGGCAATCTCCAAACCTGCTCATTTTCTTTCCAGAATCGGCTATCAGGTCACTCGGCATTTTCAAAAGCGCTTTGCCATCGAATCACATCTGGCGATGAAGTTGGCCATTAAATCAGCGATTCAATCGTAAAAAGTACAGCATTTTAGAAGTTTTCATCAAAAATGCTAATCTGAAATCATGAAATTCGGCGTCTTAGTCTTTCCCGGCTCCAACTGCGACCACGATACATACAACGTGATTGCCGAGATTGCACACCAACCGGTCAGCTTTCTCTGGCATGATTCTGAAGACCTCGGCGGAGTGGATGCCGTGCTCGTGCCCGGCGGCTTTGCTTATGGCGATTACCTGCGCACCGGAGCCATTGCACGCTTTTCGCCGGTGATGCAGTCGGTGAAAAAATTCGCCGGCGCGGGTGGCCTCGTTCTCGGCATCTGCAACGGCTTTCAAATTCTCACCGAAGCAGGCCTCTTGCCCGGCGCGCTGATGCGCAACGCCGGCCAGAGGTACATTTGCCGCCAGGTATACTTG
>DAHXOQ010000072.1 GCA_027364815.1 Acidobacteriaceae bacterium
ATTTCAAATCGCATCTCATTGAAAATAAAGTGAAATGAAATTTGAAGGAACTGAGAAATCGCCTCAAAACAAGCTGTTTTTTGGAATTTGTAGGACATTTTGAGGCCATTTTGACCCGTTTTTCGACTCAAATCAGCCTGTATGAGCCTCTTGCAAACTACTTTGTGAAGGCAATTACTTGGCACCGAAGATGCATTCGAACCACTTCAGTAAATTTATTTTTCAGGCTTTCAACGAAAGGGCATTTTGCTATCTAATCTCATGCTTGAGATAAATTGCTCAATCGTCGAACTCTCCTCAAAAGCCTTACAATTCTCAAGTGAGTCAATGCAATTATTAGCCACTCCGAACCATTCATGAGGTGTGTAAGTGAGCAAGAAAGTTGTAGTTTTAGGTGCAGGGCGAGTGGGCAAAGTCATCGCTGCAGACTTGTCCAAAGATTTCGATGTAACTTCAGCCGATTTTAACCAGAACGCGCTCGACACTCTCTCCACGCGCTACCCCGTCAAGACCAGGGTCACTGATCTAACGAGCGCCACGGCTGTAGGCGAAGCCATCCACGACGCCGATCTCGTCATCTGTGCCGTCCCCGGATTCATGGGCTTCAACACTCTCAAAACCATCATTGAAAATGGTAAGGACGTCGTCGACATCTCCTTCTTCGCCGAGGACCCCCTCGAACTTGACGCACTTGCCAGCGAGAAAAATGTCGTCGCCGCCGTTGATTGCGGTCTCGCTCCCGGCAACTCTGACTTTATCGCCGGCTACTACGCTGACAAAATGCAAATTCACGATTTCGAATTCCTCGTCGGCGGACTTCACTTCAGCCGCACCGGACCAAACGGCTATCTGCCCACCTTCTCGCCGCCCGATGTCTGGGAAGAATATATTCGCCCTGCGCGCTACGTTGTAGCGAACAAACTCGTCACCATGCCTGCTCTTAGTGAGCCTGAACTCGTTGAGTTCAACATCGCCGGCCATCATCTCGTGCTCGAAGCCTTCAACACCGACGGACTGCGCTCCCTCATCACCACCATGCACAACCGCATCCCCAATATGAAAGAGAAGACACTGCGCTACCCCGGCCATATTGACTATATTCGCGAGCTTCGAGAGACCGGTAAACCCTGGACACCCGACACCTGGAAGCCAGGCGACGACGAAGACGAGTACACGCTCTTGCGTATCAATTTGAAAGGCATCGAAAACGGCATCGAGAAAAAAATCTCATATACGCTCTTCGCCACCTACGACAAGGAAAACAAGATGAGTTCCATGTCGCGCACTACAGGCCACACTTGTACCGGCGTCGCCCGCTGCGTCCTCAATGGCAGCTACACGCGCAAAGGAATTTCACCGCCCTCGTACATCGGTGAAGCGCCCGGTTGCCTCGACAGCATTTTCACTCACCTCAAGGCACGCAACATCATCTTTGAAAAAGATGATGTATAAATCCACACTGATTTTTTAGCAGGGAGTGAATACTGATGATGATCTGGAACTCATTACTGATAGCTTTCAGCGTTCTCTTGCCGCTGATTAATCCGCTCGGATCGGCATTGGTCTTTGTCGGTCTTGTCGGCGAAGCGCCATCTTCCGTCTATCACTCCCTCGCGCGCAAAATCGCAATCAACAACGTCATCTTCCTGGTCACCTTCGAATTGCTCGGCGCAACCATCCTCCGCTTCTTCGGCATTTCGCTCCCCATCGTACAGCTCTCTGGCGGAATCGTAATCGCCGCTATGGGCTGGTCAGTCTTGAATGAACGCGACGCACGCGCAAACTCCCGGAACAAACAGGAAGAAACTGAAATCCACGAAGAAGATCTCAAAGAGCATCTGAATCAAAAAGCATTTTACCCCTTCACTTTCCCCGTCACTTCGGGCCCCGGCACACTCGTCGCCTTACTCACTGTTACTGCGCGCAGTTCCAATCGCGATCTCTCAAAAGATGTTCTCGCCCACATCGGAATCTTTCTGGCGATTATCGTTCTGAGCCTATTGGTCTATATTGCATACGCCTATGCCCCAAAATTAACCAAAGTCATTGCTCCATCCACGGCTCACGGCATACTGCGCGTCATGGCTTTTATTCTGCTTTGCATCGGCGTTCAGATTGCATGGAACGGACTCTCCGTCCTGCTTACCCAGATCATCAAACCTTGATCTTCAATGAATTATGGCTTCACAGCTTTGCCTGCTGATCGCAGTGTAAACTCCATCGACTCCCTCGGCACGCTCTCAACAAATGGCTTGACCGCCCATCCCAAACCCGTCGGTATCGCGCGGCTCAACGAGACCGACTCAATCTGCATGTAAAGACCGCCATCCCCTTCCGCATAACTCCAGTAAGTATTCTGCCGCCACAAAAAACCATGCTCCTCATTGTCGTTCAAGGCGTGCTCATGGCGTGTACCCGGCTCGTCTATCTCTGAAATCTTCGTGCTCACAGACGAGCTGTATCCATGCTGCGCGTCGAGTCGTCCAAAATTGATTTCATATGTACTATCAAGCACCACTGTGATGACGTGCTTCTGACGCACCCGCATCATTGCCAGTAGATGATCACCGTGTTGCAAAAGAATTTTCGTCTGTAGCACCTGTGGCGAAAAATACTGCGGATATGCGTTGAAATTTTTAAGGATTCCTTCCAGGTCTGCTACCTTGGCACCGGGTACAAACGCGGTACCACGCCAATGATGCAGCATTGAACCGTCAAAATCATCATTCGTCGTCGGTGTAACTTCCTCAACTATCAGCTCTCCATTGCGCAAGCGCTGCTGATTTTGTGTACTCGCATTCACGGCCACAAGAAAACTTCCACGATTGCTGTGCTGCTGTGTAAGTCGTGACTCAACGTGGCTGACATAAGCGCTATACGCCTTGGCCGCTTTGGCTGGTAATTGTGCAACGGAATATCCAGGGATCATCACGCATAGCAATAAAGTCGGCAACCAATACAATGTAAAAGTTCTAACGAAATTTATTGAATTGGATGATTTACTTTGCTGCATTCGTGCAATCTCGCCCATATTCTTTAAACACCTGGATATTTCCCTTCGTTAATTTCTTGAGTGGCCATTTCAATGCTCTCCGGCCTTCCAAGATCACGCCAGTAACAATTGTCCGCATTGAATGCTGCAACCTTTTCTCCTTGAGCTATCAACCTCATATAGCTACTGATAATGGAAAACGAACCCTCTTCACTCATCTTTGCAAAAATCTGAGGCGAAATAATATGTATCCCGCAAAAAGCTAATGGATACAACTTCGTTGCAGGTCGCAGAATTTCTTCCTTAGTCGTACCTCCAGTGCGTCGGCCGCAGAGTTCACCGTCCTTATCGAACAGCAGGTAGCGCGATGTCTCTCTGTGCTGCACTGCGAGCGTCGCAAGTGCAGATTTCTCCATGTGTGCGCTTACCATTCTTCCCAGATCGATTGCGCTGATCACATCCACATTATGCAGAATGAAAGGCTTTTCGTTGCTCCCACTCGACTCAAGAAAAAAATGCGCTGCCTGCTTCAATCCTCCGCCGGTATCCAGCAGAATCTCCTCGCGTGAGATTTCAATGCGCATTCCGAAGTTGTCGTTGGCCTTCAAATACTCAATCATTGTCTCCGCATAATGGTGCACGTTCACGATCGCATCGTGCACACCAAAACTCTTGAGACGCGTGAGCGTAATTTCCAGCAGCGTTCTACCGGCAATGGTGACCAGCGCCTTGGGACGGTCATCGGTGAGCGGCCGCAACCGTGTTCCCAGTCCCGCTGCCAGAACCATCGCCCTCATCTGCCCATCTTCTCCTGCTCAATATGCCGAACCACAACATCAACTCCTTTGATCTCGCGCAAATGTTTTGCCATTTGCTCCGCAAGAAATACTGACCGGTGCTGCCCACCCGTGCAACCAAATGAAACCATCAGATTCCTGAAACCGCGCTGTTGGTAGCTGGCCACGCTTGAATCTACCAGCGATTGTGCATTTGCCAAATACCGGCGCACGCTCTCCTGCTGATTTAAATAATCAATGACCTCATTATCCTTGCCCGTCAGTTGCCGAAAGCGCTCTTCGCGTCCGGGATTCGGCAGACTGCGCGCATCAAAAACAAACCCTCCGCCATTACCAGATTCATCCGCAGGCATTTGGCGATGAAACGAAAAACTGAAAACACGCACCGTCAACCCCGCGGCACGCGATGACAGACTCATCAGCTTCTCTGAACCCAACATTCCATTGATGGCCTCCATCAGCGCAGGCAACGCGACAGGCAACTTCACATTGTGAGCCAGCCAACGTAGATTCTTCAACGCATAGGGTACACTCTGCAGAAAATGCGGCTTACGTTCATAGAAGCCGCGGAATCCATACGCACCCAGCGCCTGTAAAATGCGCACGTACACATACGCGTAGTAATGCTCCATGAACGCATTCCGATCAACATCGATGTAACCTCTCAGGCATTCAAGATAGTAGTCCAGCAATTCCTGGCGCATCTCCGGCGGCAAATCAGCTTTGCCATCGTAAAGCAGAGACGCAATGTCGTACTGCAGCGCGCCTTTGCGACCACCCTGGTAATCAAGAAAATATGGCTGACCATCACGCAGCATTACATTGCGCGACTGAAAATCCCGATAAAGAAAATAATCATGATCAGCACTCAACAGGAACTTTGACAGTCTGCCGAAATCCACCTCCATAGCCTGTTCGTTAAACGGAATCCCTGCAAGCCGTAAAAAATAATACTTGAAATAATTCAGATCCCCCGCAATCGACTGGCGGTCAAAGCTCGCGCGCGGGTAGCAAACTTTGTAATTCAAATCACGGCCAGCTTCAATCTGAAAACGCGGCAACGCCGCAACCCCCTTGCGATCCGCATCCATGGCCGGTGCAGCAATAACATCGTTGTTGCGATTCTTCCCGAGAAATTCAAAGAGCGTCGTATCGCCAAGATATTCTTCCAGATACGCACCTCGGCTCAAATCCTCAGCGTAAATCTCAGCAACCGGCAATCCATATTTGCGGAAATGCCTGGAGAACTCCAGGAAAGCAACGTTCTCCTCGCGCACCGAATACAAAATGCCGATAGCGCTGAACTTTCCACCAGTTAGCCTGACAATCGCGCGCCCTGAGCCGCCAAGCTCGCCTTGAAGCGGCTTTATAACTTCGGCCGGCACATGAAAATGCTCTTCGAAAAGTCGTTTTAAAACATCCATGATGCTCTTCTCTGTGAATCACTCAATGCGTTTAGTGTAAAGCTGCTGACGGCTCTGTTGATACTTCCGGGCCGTGTCTCACCTCGTCAAACGCCATCAAGAGCACCGCAACCAACGCCAACACCATCCCTGCAAGGTTGAATTTGCTTGGAAGTTCGCGGTACAGTAACAATGAAACGATAATGGTGACCAGGGGAAACATCCCGTTGATCATCGGCACAACGACAATCGCCTTTCCATAACGAACTGCATAAACAAAGAGCAAACATCCAACCGCATTAAGTGACTGAATAACAAACGTAAGTCCGAAACCTGTTCCCATGTTGGCCTGAAATCCGGGGCCCATCAAGAGAGCGATAGGGCTCAAAGCTAATCCTGTTCCAGTCATGTAAACAAAAAGTTCCTCTGCGCCGAGAGCATTGGCTGAGGACTTCATGTAATACGCTTGCAATCCCCACATGAAAAAAATGGCGATCGTACCCACCAGCCAAAAGCTTCCATGAACCGGGCTCGTCGACGGTTCTTGCAGAGAAACAAGAAAAATTGCCGGCAACGAGAGCAGGATACCGGTCAGTGCAAGCGGGTAAGTACGTTCTTTGAGTAGCGTCCACGAGAGCACGATCGTCACCGCTGGCGAAAGACATACAATCGGAAAGATCAAATAAGCCGGCCCTTGTTGAAGCACCCTGAACAGCAGTAACTGGCCCGCCGCACCAGAAAATCCAACCGCGCATCCATACAAAAACGCACGTCGTGAATGCGTGAACTTCCAGTTGATCTTGCGCAAAGCAATCACGGAAACTGGCAGCATGGTCAGCGACCAAACCACATAGCCGAGCGTCGGCGGGAAAGCCGGGTGCAGCCACTTCTCAGGAATCTCCGTCAGCGCTCCCCAAAGTCCCCAGAGAATTGGCACTGCCATCGAAAGCAACAACCATTTTGGCAATCTCATCAGTCTTCCCCTCGCTAAGCTTCACTACTTTGCGTTACGGCGCAACCCACCCTCATCCTCAACAATATATGAGCAAAGCCTGAAACTGTCAGGGTCTTCGCCTCTAAGCGCAGCCAATCTTTCTGCCGCTAATTGAATAGGAATAATCTCAATCAGAAATTGCCAAAGTGCCGGAATCGCAGGCAAATTTAGAACGCAATCTCCCGCGCTCTCCTCAATCCCTTGCCCAATCAGCAACACGCATGCGCCAAGTTTGCGCAGATCGCCAACCAGGGCCAGGTCCTCACTGCGCATGTGCTCCGCATCTATCCACATGCCAATACGAATTCCCTTGCGCACAATCTCCTGCGGCCCGTGACGAAAGCCGCTTGAAGTCAGCGCTGTCGCTTCTCTCTTCGCCGCTTCTTCCCAAAGCAACCGTGCCTCATGACAACTCGCAAGGCCTGCACCTCGCGACAGAAAATATGTGGCTTCGTTTCCTTCGCCCAGCCAGCCTGATTGCTCAATCATCCTGCGCCACTCTGGAATGGCTCCCTCAGAAGCCATCAGTGATTGCACCAATTGTGCTTGTATAGGCTGCGCTGACTTTCCCGTTGCCTCCGCAGCCAACAGCACTCCGGCCAATGCAATCGCGCTGTACGTGGTCACAGAAACGGCATGATCAAATTCCGTATTTGTATTGAGAACAACATCTGAACCCTTTGCCAATGGGCTATCACTTGTATTCGTAATCGCAAGTATCGTAGCTAAAGATGCGCGGGATTTTTCTACCAGTTGTACAATCTCTGTACTTTTGCCGCTACGTGAAAGCATCACTACCGTCGCACCCTGCGGCACCGCAGCAGCATGTAGCAGTTCTGATGCATCAATTAAAACAGCAGGCCAACCGCAGGCCATCAACTCAGCCTGCATCGCCATTCCCGCATGCCAGCTTGCTCCAATACCAGTAATGATGATGGGCTGTTGTCTGCGCAGAATCCCCACAGCCGCATCCAGAGCGGGCTTCCCAGCTCCCATCATATGTGTCAATGAATTTCGTAGCTGCGCAGGCTGCTTGAGAATGTCCTGAAACAGTTTTGTTTCTAAAGGCGAGTTAGCCTGATTTTCCATTCTCTCTCCTATCTTTTTGCATTACTGGCGTACATAAAGAATACTCTGCATCGGTTGTCCACCCGCACCATTATACTGTCGCAAGAGATGGAGTCATCATTTCTATCAGAGCCAAAGTTTTCAGTGAATCTGAATAAAAGAATTGCAGGAGCAAGTCAATGCGCGCACAACTTTTGATCGGCTCTCCATTCGGCACAAGCATACAAATGAAAGCACCTACTGTGTTTTTAATATCCTTCTTCTGCTTGGCCATTGCACATGCCAATAGCCAACAAATTCAAATCGCACTCGATGGAAAAAGCCAAGGCAAAATCTTTGACGGCCTGGGTGCTGTCAGCGCTGGCGCCTCTTCCCGCCTGCTGATTGATTACCCCGAGCCCGAGCGCTCACAGATTCTCGATTACCTCTTCAAACCTGGCTACGGCGCTTCGCTGCAGCATCTCAAAGTTGAGATTGGTGCCGGTGTAAACTCCACTGACGGCTCCGAGCCTAGCCATATGCGCACTTCTACGGATCACTCTTCAACGCGCGGCTACGAGTGGTGGCTCATGACAGAAGCGCACAAGCGTAATCCCAATATTGTTCTTGAAATTCTTCCATGGGGCGCACCAGCCTGGGTCGGTCGCGATGTGGCAGGCAAAAAAACTCTCTACTCCAATCAGATGGCCGAATATGTCGCGGATTTTATCCAAACAGCAAAACATGATTACTCCCTGGATATCGCTTATACAGGCGTGTGGAACGAACGCGATTACAACATCGCTTACATCAAGCAGCTCCACGATATTTTGAAAGCTGACCACCTTGCTACACAAATTGCCTGTTGCGATAGCGACTGGGGAATCGCCAATGATATTTTGAAGGATCCCGAGCTTGCCGCAGACATTGCCATCATCGGTGCTCACTATCCTCGCACCGATGATGGCAATGTCTACGGTATGTTGACTACCACAGTCGCGGCGCGCAAGACCGCGAAGCCGCTCTGGTCCAGCGAAGATCAACCCAATGGCGGCGGAGGACCTTTTGTCTCTCGCGATTGGCCTGCCGGCGGTCGCATCCTTGCGCATCTCTACAATCGCAACTATCTTGAAGGTTCTATCACATCCACCGAGATATGGAGCCCCATCACTTCTTACTTTGAGAATCTCGCCGCACCCCATTCCGGTTTGATGTACGCGAACACTCCCTGGTCTGGCCATTACGATGTGCAGTCGCCAATCTGGGTCACTGCTCACACCACTCAATTCGCGCAACCAGGCTGGCAGTATCTTGATTCTTCCAGTGGCAATCTTCCCGAGAAGGGCACTTATGTAACACTCCGCTCCACTGACAAAAAGAATTGGAGCATCGTTCTCGAGACTATCGACGCCAAGCAACCACAAAAAATCTTCTTCAAAATCAGCGGCGGTCTCGCAACAACCTTGGTTCACATCTGGGAGACAAACAGCACTCACACCTTCGAGCAAGTAGCCAGCGTGAAACCGGTGACGGGTGCATTCGAATTCACATTCGATCCCGATTCCATCTACTCGCTCACCACGACCACGGGGCAAGGCAAAGGCAGCGCTCAACCACCACCACCCGCTGCATTTCCACTCCCCTATGCTGACAACTTTGAAGACACACCCATTGGCCACGCGCCAAAATATCTCTCCGATCAGGATGGTGCCTTTGAAGTACAGCCTTGTGTAGGTCGCGCAGGCCGTTGTCTCGAACAGGTCATCACAGCCATCCCAATACGCTGGGATCCGTTGCCTGACCCATTCACATTAACGGGTGACTCCGCATGGACCGACTACACCGTCTCCGCAGACATTCGTTTCCTTTCAAACGCGCAAGTAACACTCATGGGTCGTATTGATTCTGCGGATGCATTCGAAGACGGCAATGCGCGCTGGCCCAGTGGTTATATTCTGCGCTTGCAACCCGATGGCACTTGGGAGTTACTATCAACCGAATACAAGAAACCTACCGTCTCGCTCGCAGCCGGAATGGCCATCATCAAACCTGGCCAATGGCATCTTCTGGAGTTGCACTTCAAAGGTACTCAGATCACTGCAATTCTCGAGGGCACAACTTTGGCTACCGTCCAAAACTCAACTCATACTCACGGAATGTTTGCTCTTGGATCAGAATGTGACCACGTGCAGTTTGATAACCTGCGCGTTACGCCTTTCTGATCTCACGATAAAATGGCCACCATGGTAATGATCAAAGAATCCGCATTCAAAGCGCTACGGGTGCATGGCGAGAAAGAGTACCCAAACGAGTGCTGCGGAGCTTTGCTCGGAGTGCTTAAAGGACAGGATTGGCAAATCGATGAGGTCCGCGAAGCCATCAACGTACGCTCCGACTCTGCGCCGACTCGTTACGAAATTGCACCCATTGAAGTTATAAAAATTGAACGTGAGGCTCGTCAAAAAGGGCTAGCCATCGCTGGCTTTTATCACTCCCACCCTGATAACCCTGCAAATTGGTCAATCACTGATCTGCATGAGGCGCATTGGCTTGGCTGCATTTACATCATTACTTCCATCCGGCGATGCATCGCTGCAGAAACAAAAGCCTACCTGCTCATCGGTTCATCCGAAGAAAATAAAAAATTTGCAGATGCCGAGATCAAAGTCATTCCTGCATAACAGCAATGCTTAACTCAACGGTTTTATCTTTATGGGCTCTGCAATCGCTGCATGATTGTTATTAAGTGTATCGTTTGCGGTCTTGGCTAAATCTGATATCAGCGCTGCATTGAGCACATCGATCATCGCTTGCTGCGCTTTTTCCCAAACCGGATGTCCCGGACACCACGACTGGCGGCTGCACGCATCCCCCGAAATCATGCACACGTTGAGATAAATAGGCCCGTCAACTGCTTCAATCACTTCACGCACGCTGGCACTGCGGCCACGTTCAAGTAATTCGAACCCTCCCGATTGACCTCGCCAAGACGCAATCAAGTCGGCCCGCACAAGTGCCTGCAATACTTTTGATAGAAAACTCTTAGGCACACCGGTAGCCATAGCAAGATTCGGCAATAGAAATCTCTCTCCTTCTGCGCGAGAGGCAAAGTAAATCATGACGCGAACCGCATAATCCGCAGCGCGAGTTAATTGCATGGATGATGAAATGTGTTTCATTACTTGAACCTCTCCATTATTTGAAAATCAATTTCAGAGCTTTTCCATGTACCCAAGCTTTAGCCTGTGGGTCCTTTAGATGGTCTCATAAAAATGCAACGACACACATTTTCTCTGCCGCAAACATCAGATTCAGAACACCGCTTAATGTCAGTGTAAAGCCTGGAATGTTGCACCAGAACACCCAAAGAGTGTTTGCCTCACAATTCGTGTGGTTTTAGCCGCAAATTCAATGGCCTTCTCCACCTTCCACAGGCTTCCGTTAACCAACGTAGAATCGTAGTAATAGACACTCACCACAACGAAGAATGCGAATGCACCCATCACGGTCATGAGCGCATGACCCAGTCTAATTCTCACCCATGCCCCCTCATACATACCCTTCCGTGTGAAAATAAAGACAAGCCATCATGACCAACTCCGAGTCCAACCAACCCACTCCTGAAGTCACCACCGACAACGATGCAATTAAATCCGCTCACATGGCCGACACCGTCGCTCCGGTCTTCGAGCCCGTCGTTGTAGAATCTGCGCCACCCCCAGCCTTTGTCGCTACCATCGCCGCCACTGAGCCTATCGCGACAATCGCAACTGAGCCTGAGCCCGAAC
>DAHXOQ010000073.1 GCA_027364815.1 Acidobacteriaceae bacterium
GGCTCGGTGTGCGCGCAATGCTGGCCGGAACAATGGCCAATTTAATCTCCGCGTCGATCGCGGGAATTTTTCTGGGGTAATGATGAAACTTTCAATTTATGAGAATGCGACTGAAGCGGCGGAATTTGTACGCGGCCGATTGGGCGCTCTGAATCCTCAGGTGGCAATTGTGCTGGGCTCCGGTCTTGGCGCAGTTGCCGATGCAGTCGAAGCGCCTGTCTACATTCCCTACGCGGAGATTCCACACTTTCCAAAATCAACAGCTATCGGCCACGCAGGTCGCATGGTCGCTGGGAAACTTGGCGGCGTTGATCTCGTCGTAATGCAGGGCCGCGTCCATTTTTATGAGGGCTACACACCGCAACAAGTGACCTTCCCAATGCGCGTTTTGGGGCGGCTCGGAATTCATACGGTGGCGTTGACGAATGCAGCGGGCGGATTGAACCCAACATACCGCGTCGGCCAACTTGTGCTTATCGCAGACCACATCAACTATCTCGGCTTCAATCCCGCAGTGGGTCCGAATGATGATCGGATGGGTCTGCGCTTCCACGACATGACCGAGGCTTACTCAAAAAAATTGCGCGCGATTGCGCAGATTACGGCTACGACCATAGGACTCACTTTGGTTGAGGGAGTGTATCTGGCAACGAGCGGCCCAAGCTACGAGACGCCTGCGGAGATTCGCGCCTTCAGGCAATGGGGCGCTGACCTGGTTGGCATGTCGACGGTGCCGGAGACGATCATTGCCCGGCATCAGGGAATGCATGTGCTGGGAATCTCATGCGTGACAAATCTGGCAGCGGGAATCAGCCCGACTCTACTGACTGCGGATGAAGTCATTGAGACGGGCAAACAGGTGCAACATCAACTGGCGGAGTTGTTCGTAAAGCTTGCGCCGCGATTGAATGAAAATTGATGACAATGAATCTGGATGCGGCGGGCGTCTGCATGTTGACTATCTTGATTCCCCGCATATGCTTTGCTATGAATCCTGGCGCATTTGAAAGATGCACCCGATAGATTGCAGATGGCAATGTCCAACTTCAAACAGCGCGCTAAAGAAAAAGTGAACGAATGGATGCGTGAAGGCATCAGCCCTTCGCGATTATCCGTGACGTTGGCGTTGGGATTTTCAATTGGCTGCCTGCCGATTACCGGCGTTCCGACCGTGCTTTGTTTAGTTTTGGCGATTCTCCTGCGTTTGAATCTACCGGCAATTCAAGCGGCAAATTTTATTGCCTGGCCAGCGCAGTTGATCGTGGTGCTTCCAATGGTTCGCCTTGGACATTGGATTCTTCTGCGCTTTTGGGGACATGAACTTAAAATGAGTCTCGCTTCCGGAGACTCATGGCACTCGCTGCTGGGCGTTGTGGGTAATGTTGCCGCCAACCTGATCATTGGCTGGATTGCAGCGCTGGGGCCGGCTACTTTGATTCTTACTGTTGCTTTTTATTTCATTTTGCGGAAGATTCCACTGTCTGCTGATGCATAGAGATCGACTGCAAATGGCTAATCTTTGAAAATAATTTAATCAATTGAGGAAAATTGCGGCGCGCATGGCCGTAATCTCGGCATGTGTTGTGTCTGCTGCAACGCGGCGGTCCGTGTAGATTGTCGGCTTGCCAAATCGCAGATTGGCTCTGAATCCGTCTGCGCCAAGCGTCTTCCACAGATGTGTAATAAAAAGCTGGTTGTCATACCAGCACAACTCACTCTCCGGCTGGCCGCTATCGATGATGTAGCGTACTGAAGCCGAAGTAATGGGTATGCCATTGGAAGTTGCCGGATCGATCAGCCGGGGGTGAAAAGGCAGAACCCTGCTGCCGTCGGTGCTGGTGCCTTCAGGAAAAAGCATGATCGGCGCGCCTGCTTTGAAGCGGTCAACCATGAGCGCGGCAACCGTGGATGCGCTCCGCTGGCTGGCCCGATCAAGAAATATTGTTCCTGACATGCGGGCTGTAGGCCCGAAGAAAAGCCAGGAGCCAATTTCAACCTTGGAGATAAAGAATGCGGGAACTGCCGCAGAGTAAATCAGAATGTCGAGATAGCTCAGATGATTGCCGACAATGAGGCCGTAAGATGGCGGAGTGCCTTCGATGGTGTATCGGATGCCGAAGCTCTTCAGGGTGCGCTTGCAGGAATCACTCATCCACTTTGCGCGTTGCGCAAGTGTGAGCGGGCCGCGCAAACGAATGAGCCAGAATTGAAAAACGCAATATGCAAGTACGAATCCAAGCGCCACAGCGCGCCGGAGTGCGCGAAAGATCATGAGGTCAGTGGGGCCAGGAAGCGGTTGCGCGCGGCCGCGGACAACTGCTGAAGATCGAGCAAAGTCAGAAAATCTATAGTCCCAAACGCACGATCCCAGGCTGGCGGAGCGCAAACGCGCGCACCAATCACCAGGTAGGTTCTGAGTAGCTTTGGAATTTTGACTTCAGGTTGCGCCGGGATGTGGAGATCAGTCGGTGCACTTGAATGCTTGCATGGGGGCTGTGCCGACGTGCCAGCGTGCTCGATGGGGCAGCGGTACGCTTCAGTCGGCATCGTCTGGAACTCGCCGGCCACGCGGTGCTTTTCAAGTTGGCTATACATCTGCCAACCTTCAGCCGGGTCCTTTGAGTTCAACGACGAGCAACCAATCAGATAACGCAATCCCATAGTACTAGCATACTGCGCGATACCCCTCCAAAGCAGTGTCAAGACCTCGGGCGTGCGATGTTCGCGGTCGATGGACGCGCGTCCAAGCTCGAGTATCTCTGACCGGATCGATTCGTAAGGAGAAAAATCAAACTCCTGCTCGGAATAATATCCCAGATTTTTGGCGGCGGTAGCGCCCGATTGGAGCCTGTAAGTGCCGACTGCGCGGCGGGCCGGATTCTCGGCAAGCCTGTCTTCTACAAGCAGATGTTCGCAGAAAAGATCAAAGTGATCGGTGTCCATCCCCGTCTGGTAGGAACTCTCCAGTCCTTCACCGAGTTCAATATTGAAAACGCGGAAGCGCAGTTTGCAAACAGCGTCGCGGTCCTCAATGCTCTCAGCCATTCGTACACAGTAACGGCCTACCTCAGCGTAGATCCTCGCAGTGGGTGTTGAGATGGAGGAAAGAAATACGGCAGTGGATTCGGTGATCCCGGTCTGCGGGACCGAAGTGCTCAGAAGAGACGATGTGGGCAGAGCTGTTTGGATACTCACACCGCTAGTATGCGGAGTGAATTGCTAAAGGATGTTGAACGTTATGCAAACACCGTGCAAATATTTTGTTCAAGTTGTTACACGGTTTTCATAAATCGCGCCGCAAACAATTTATTTGGAATTCTTGCCCATCAACCTCCGGCAATTGAGGGAACAACAAGGATTTCGTCACCGGATTTGAAGGCGTACTGATCATTGCCGAGGAAACGAATGTCCTCTTCGTTGACGTAGAAGTTGATGAAGCGGCGCACCTGGCCATCCTCGCCGCGCAGATGCTGGCGTAGGGCGGGAAAGCGCGATTCTAACTCTGTAACGAGTTCGGCGAGATTGGCGGCTGCGCTGTCAATCTCGCGAACATTCCCCGTGTGGCGCTGAAATGCGTTGGGCAACAAAACTCGAACACTCATGAATTAGCTCCTGTATTGGCTAGGGTGAAGCTCGGGGCCTCGTTGATGAAAGCATACTCGCTGGATGCATGAATCTGTCTCAACGCGTTGATCTCGTCAACGTAGGCTTCAAAGTCAGTGAGGCGCGGCCGAATGGCGGCGTGCTGCTCGTACGCGCCGTTCAATGCGTCAGTTGTTTTCAGGCCGTTGCCTGTGATGCAAGTGACGGTGAGTTCGTCCGGATGGATGCGGCCGTGCGCATAGAGGCGCGCTGTGACAGCCGTGGTGACGCCGCCCGCAGTCTCCGTGAAGACGCCTTCAGTTTCGGCCAGCTCCTGTATGGCGGAGACAATCTCAATGTCAGAAACATCTTCAGCCCAGCCGCCTGAATCGCGAATCGCGCGGCTTGCGTATGGACCGTCTGCGGGATTCCCGATGGCGAGCGAGCGGGCGATTGTGTTGGGACGCTGCGGCTCAATGACGTCACTTCCCTTCTTGACGGCTTGCGAGATGGGAGAGCAACCCGTGGCCTGCGCGCCGAAAAATTTCACTGGCTTGTCTTCAACGACTCCTAGCGCCACAAGTTCCTTGAAGGCCTTGCGAATTTTTGTGATGAGCGATCCACCGGCCATGGGACAGACCACACTGTCAGGCAATCGCCAGCCGAGTTGCTCGGCGATCTCAAACCCAAACGTCTTGGACCCTTCCGCGTAGTAAGGCCTCAGGTTCACGTTGACGAAGCCCCAGTTGTAGCGATCGGCAATCTGCGAGCAGAGGCGGTTGACGTGGTCGTAGTTGCCATCGATGCGCACCAGCGTCGCGCCGTAAACCTGGGTGTTCAAAATCTTCGCCGGCTCTAGATCGGCGGGGACAAGAATAAAAGTTTTCAATCCCTGGCGCGCTGCTTGAGCTGCAACGGCGTTAGCCAGGTTGCCTGTCGAAGAGCATCCGACCGTATCGAAGCCGAACTTTTCTACGTTGTCCAGCGCAACGCCGACAACGCGATCCTTGAAGCTCAGCGTCGGCAGGCAGACTGCGTCATTCTTGATGAAGAGATTGTTGGCTCCTATGCGGGCGCCGAGGCGCGGGGCGCGCATGAGTGGAGTAAGACCGGTCGGAGTCTGTGGAATAAAATCCTCGGGCACCGGTAGCAGCGCTTTATAGCGCCACATGTTCAGCGGCCCGGCGGCTATGGACTCACGCGTGAAGCGGCCACGTGCCAGCTCTTTGTCAAAAACTACTTCAAGGGGCGAGAAGCACTCATCGCATATTGAAAGCGGCTGGTAGCCATAGCTCTTGCCGCATTCCCTGCATCGCAAATCGAAACCAATCGACATCAAATCACCTCGTGTATGCGAGGGACTGATTAGATGCGGACACGCGACCGGCTCAGTTGATGAGCGAACGTGATTGAATCTGGTTTCGGGATATAGCCCAGCCTTCATAGCATTGAAGGCAACCATTGAATCTCATGTTCCCCGTTTCCGGGCGGGAATTGACACCAGGCTCCTGATTGCTCAGGCAGGTTGTCGTGACGTCGCAGGGCCCGTCCCTCAGTCACTCTTCATGAAGTTCAAGGTGCTTCCCTCCAAATCTCGGAACAGGAAGCATTTTGAACTACTCCTTCTTTTTAACAGGTTGCCGGCGGGGACGCAAGTGGGGGAACAGCGAATGGCGCAAATCCCCTCCCAAACGGGAGTCAAGCAGCGCTGAACTGAAATTCAAAATGTGAGCTTCTTCCAAAGCAGTATCTCGAACGCAATCACTTGGCCCCGGAGGGGCGACCGAACCTCTACTGATAGCTCTACTGATAATTTGTTGTGCTCTGACCTGGAGGTACATTTACAAGTTACATTCAGTTCGTATAAACGCGCACGTAATCAACAACCATCTCTGCCGGAAAGACCGTTGATGCATTCGGCGGCCCCGGCCAGTCGCCACCAACGGCAAGATTCAAAATGATGAAGTTGCTTTGGCCCGCGTCAAACGGCCAAATCGAACCGGGATACTTCGCGAGGTCCGCAGTAGTGTCCACCACGTATGGATGCTTGGGATCGTCAACATAATAAGCGACACTGCCCTTGCTCCAGATCATTCCATATGTGTGCCAGCCGGAAGCTGTCTCGCCATTTGAAAAATGAAAAAGAGTTCCAATTCCCGCGTCGCCGACAAATCCCGGTCCGTGAATCGATCCCTCATTCCAATCAGGATTTTTCGGCGTTCACGCGCTCCAGCACATCCTGCTCGCCGCATGCCGGCCAGTGAACGCGGCTGATGTTATTGCCGAGCAGCCAGCCGGCTGGCCACAAACCCTGTGCCTCAGGCACGCGGGCACGCATCTCGAATCGGCCATACTGAAAGCTGAAGTGGCCAGCCGTCTTGAGTCGCGCGGATGTGTAAACACCCGGCTCCGGTTGCCGGGCAACAATGTGCAGCATGCCATCGGCGCCGATAAATGCATTCGGCAACGCCGCGTCGCAGGGCGCAGTTGTTGAACCCCATGCGCAATAAGTTTCAAGCTCATGATTGCCGAAACCGCGCTTGCCCGTATCGTAACTCCAGAGGGCGGGATTCGGCGCCTTCGCTGCGCCCGAATCATTGGAGAATTCTTCGCTCCAGACAAGCATCCCCGAAGGCACATTGAGAATCGGGCTTCTGGTCATCACTGCGCTTGCTTTGGGCGTTGCGTTCGGTGTGCTCTCGTCGTAGGCGATTGCCTTGATCGTGAGATTCGAGGCGAGCAGGAAGGGCGTTTCGTAGATTTCTGATGCCTGCGTTGGAGTGCTTCCGTCAACCGTGTAATGTATTGTGACGCCGGCAGTTGTGCTGGTCAGTTGAGCAACCATGGCCCCGTTGAGCGCTGGCGTCATGGAGAGGACCGGTGTGCCGATGGGGCTCGCTGGCTGCGCCTGAATGACGCGCGATGCTGTTGCACTGAGCATGCAAATTACTGATACCAGGACGGAAAAACGGATCGCTCGCAGTTTCATTCAGCTTGCCTCAAGGTAACGCAAATGCGAGTATAACGAGTCGCTGAAGATTTGCAAAGTGCTCACAGTCACGCGGCATGCGTGGCTTGGTTTTCAAAAAGTCTCCGATGCTGATCGTAGATTTTGAGAACTTGCAAGGCGCGCTGTGGCCCCGTTGACCACACATTTGAAACTTCACGGATAAATGTGACTCCATCAGGTGCGGCTAGCGCTCGCGCATAGCCGGGATATTCTTTCGAGAGCCGCCTCAATACTTCCATGCGCGCTTTGAAGCAGGACGGCCAATCAGGAAAACTCATCCACTCGGCATTGATGCTCACCCAGGCGCCGTGAAGAAATTCTTTTGTCGGCAGCGTCAGTGTTCCCGTTCCGTGAAATGCTGGATGCGTTTGCTTTTGTCCGAAGAGGTTGTTGGCTTTCGTCGCCAGCAACGAGCGGCCCCAGCCGGATTCAAGCGCTGCCTCGCTGGCCGCATAAGCTGGCCAGATGTGTCCGGCAACGCGCGCCGTCTCTTCTGCCTTCAGCAAAAACTCTTCCTGCGCTGTGTGCATCCTTCGCCCTTTTCTCTATGCAAGCAAATTCCTTCACGCATTGTGCGCGATATTCCTCCCCAAAAAAACGAACGGCCACGAGACTCGGTGCTTTTGTTCCGAATCCATAGCCGTTCGAGGAGGACACGCACGCCATCGTGCTTGTTCTTGAAACAAGTCTCCCACATCTGAGAATAATTATCTGCAAATTGGAGTTGAGGCTAATGTCCAGTGTCATAAATTGCTAAAAGCAAAATTTGTCATCCTGAGCGGAGCAAGTCGCGTTCTCTGCGACTTGCGGAGTCGAAGGATCTGCAGTTGTTCTTTCTCGACCTACCCCAAATCGGATGCCCCTGAGCCTGCCCTGAGCGAAGCCGAATGGGTCTCGCTTTTGAAACCAGGGAGACAATAAATCGTCGTGCTGCTAAACCACAAAATACTTCGCCTGCGGATGATGCACAATAATCGCGTTCGTGCTTTGCTCGGGCTCAAGCAGGAAACTTTCCGTCAGATGCACGCCGATGTTTTCTTCCGGCTTGAGCAGACGGAAAACTTTTGCCTGGTCCTCAAGATTGGGGCAGGCCGGGTAGCCGAATGAGTAGCGCGATCCGCGATATTTCTGATGGAAGAGATCCGAAACACGCGGTGAATCCTCCGCGCCTATGCCCAGCATCGCACGTACCTGCTTGTGCGCAAATTCGGCCAGTGCTTCAGCAGTTTCAACCGAGAGCCCGTGCAGGTAAAGATATTTCGTGAAGTCGCCCGCTTCGTAGAGTCGCTGCGTTTGACGCGTCGCCTCGTCGCCAATCGTCACAATTGAAAAACCGACAACATCACGTTGTGCAGCGCCGGATTTGATCAGTGCGAGCGGCTCGAAATAATCTGCAATCGAAAGCCGGCGCCCCTGTTTCTGACGCGGAAAGTTGATGCGCTCAAGTTCGCGTGTGGAATCCTCAGGATCAAAAACAACCAGGTCATCGCCATCTCCGGCGCAAGGATAAAAACCGAGGACAGACTTGGGAGTGAACCAGCCTGCTGCATTGACTTCTGCCTTGAGTTCCTCAAGAATCGGCCGGTATTTTTCTTCAACAATGCGCAGATAATCCGATTGCGCCGCCGACTTCAGTTGCCATTGGTTCTTGAAGAGCGCAGTCTCGTTGATGTAATTGAAAAGCTCTTCAAGTTTGTAATCCTTGAAAACGCGCGCACCCCAAAATGGCGGCTTGGGAATATCACTGACGCGCTCAACGGCAGGCGACCGCCCCTCTGCCGTCAGCGTCACTGTCCCTGCTTCTTCTTCGCTGAGCGTTGCGGCCTTGGCATAAACCTTCACGGTCGTGCCATCTGTGATTGCGCGCTCGCGAACTTCCGCTTCACTGCTGGTGAGCGCACTGATGGAGTGCAGCCCGGCAAATGCGTCTTCCGCATAGAACACGGGACCGGAATATTCCTTACGCAAATCTTCCTCGACAAATTTGCGCGTCAACGCTGCGCCGCCGCAAATGACCGGGATCGTGAGGCCCTGACGCTCAAGATCCTGAAGCACGTACTTCATTTCAAGCGTGGATTTAACCAGCAACCCGCTGAGTCCGATTGCGTCTGCGTTGATCTCTTTCGCGGCGTTGATAATGGCATCTGAAGTTTGCTTGATGCCAAGATTGATGACGCGGAATCCGTTGTTGGTCAGTATGATGTCTACGAGATTCTTGCCGATATCGTGGACGTCGCCCTTCACTGTGGCAAGAACCATCGTTCCCTTGCCTCCGCCATCAGACTTCTCCATCATCGGCTCAAGGTAGGCAACGGCCGCCTTCATGATGGCGGCAGAATCTAGCACCGAAGGCAGTTGCATCTTGCGCGAACCAAAAAGTTCGCCCACGGTCTTCATTCCTGAAAGCAGTACATCGTTGATGAGTGCAAGCGGCGTGTACTTTGTGAGTGCGGAGTTGAGCGCTTCTTCAAGTGTTTGTTTGTGTTCGCCATGGCCAATCGTGCGCTCGCCGCGGATAATAAGCTGCTGAAGCTTCTCTTCAATGCTCAGCGATTCGACGGAGATCTCTTCTTCAGGCACGGCGGATTTGCCCAGCGCGTTGAAGTGCCCCATGTAAACCTGGAGCGGGTCGCCGTCTGCCGTCTTCTGGAAAATCAGATTACGCGCCAACTCCACTTCGCGCTCAGGAATTTTGTAGAGCGGGTAGATCTTTGTGTAGTTGACGATTGCCGAATCGAGTCCGCGATCAACGGCCTCTTTGAGAAAGACACTGTTCAAAACGCGCCGCGCATAAGCGCCCAGGCCAAACGAAACATTTGAGACGCCGAGTACTGTGCGGCACTTTGGCAGCTCGACTTTGATGCGGCGGACTGCTTCCAGTGTTTCAATCGCTGCGCTGCGGTAATCTTCCTGGCCGGTAGAGATGGGCAGTGTCAGCGGGTCGAAAATCAAATCTTCAGAACGCAGGCCATATTTTTCCGTGGCCAGCTTGTGAATGCGGTGCGCGATGGCGACTTTCTTGTCTGCGGTAAGCGCCATGCCGTCTTCATCGATTGTGAGCGCAATGACTGCTGCGCCATACTTCCGCGCCATCGGCAGCACCAGGCTGGTGCGCTTTTCGCCGTCCTCTAGATTGATGGAGTTGATGACAGGCTTGCCGGGAATCCGCTTCAGGGCCTCTTCTATGACTTCGGCCTCCGTCGAATCAACCAGTATCGGCGCAGTGACACGCGTCGCAATCTTCTCTAGCACCGCGTTCATGTATGCCTGTTCGTCTTCACCCACAATCGCGCAGCAAAGGTCCAGCATCTGCGAGCCTTCACCGACGAGTTTCTTTGCGAGCGCAAGAATGCCATCGTAGTCACCCGAGCGCACCATGTTGCGGAAGTGCTCCAGCCGCGTGGTCGTGTTCATCTCCTCGGCGATGATGATGGGCTGCGCGTCGGCTTCAAGCAACAGTGAGCTGAATGCGCTGGCCGCGACTGATTGCGGCTTGGCGCTCGTGACTGCGGGCGTAAGGCCATGGACCGCGGTGGCGACTGCGCGCAAATGCTCGGGAGTGGTTCCGCAGCATCCGCCGACAATGCGCACGCCATACTCGGTGATGAAGCGGCGATGATGCGCTGCAAGTTCGGCTGGCGTGAGTTTGTAGACAGCGTGGCCGCCCTCATTCTGCGGCAGGCCTGCATTCGGTTGAATGGCAACGGGAATAGTTGCGTACTGGCAGAGATAACGAACGGCGTCGTTCATCTCAACCGGGCCGGTGGCGCAATTGAGGCCGAGCACATCCGGCTGAAAGCTCTCAATGACTGCGAGCGCCGCGCCGATCTCCGAGCCGAGCAGCATCGTTCCCGTCGCTTCCAGTGTGATCTGAACCTGAAGCGCGACATTGCGCCCCGTAGATGGAATTGTGCCGGCGCGTGCTGCGTCGATAGCCGCGCGGCATGCTGCGAGCGCGATCTTCGCTTGCAGAAGATCCTGGCAGGTTTCAATAAGCAGTACGTCAACGCCGCCTTCAATAAGCGCTTCTGCCTGTTCAAGGTAAGACGCGTACATGGCGTCGTAGGTGATGTGCCCGAGCGACGGCAACTTGGTCGTTGGACCAATGGAGCCGGCAACAAAGCGTGGCTTCTCTGGCGTTGAGTATGCGTCGGCAACTTCGCGGGCCAGGCGTGCTGCGGCAACATTCAATTCACGCGCGCTATACTGAAGTTCGTACTCCGCAAGCACAATGCTCGTTGAGCCGAAGCTGTTGGTCTCCACAATGTCTGAGCCAGCCTCAAAATATGCGGCGTGCACCGAGCGCACTGCATCCGGGCGCGAGAGTACCAGAATCTCGTTGCACCCCTCTTTGCCGCGAAAATCTTCGAGCAACAGGTTTTGCTTCTGAAGCATTGTGCCCATGGCGCCGTCATATAC
>DAHXOQ010000074.1 GCA_027364815.1 Acidobacteriaceae bacterium
ACTACTTTTCGGTGGCGAATAAATCTTCGATGGTCTCTCGGCGGCGAATCACGCTGACTTTGGAACCATCCACAAGCACTTCAGCAGGGCGTGGGCGCGTGTTGTAATTCGAACTCTGCGACATTCCGTAGGCCCCGGCATCGAGGAGAGCGAGCAGATCTCCAGTTTCGACGGGCGAGAGTTTGCGGTCACGTGCAAAGAAATCTCCGGTCTCGCAGATGGGGCCGACTACATCGACAGGCTTGACTTGGCCTTTGCGCGGGAGGACTGGAACGATCTCGTGGTGCGCCTGGTAGAGTGCCGGGCGAATGAGATCGTTCATTGCGGCGTCGGTAATGACGAAGGTTTTATTGCCGTTTTTTTTGACGTAGAGGACGCGGGTGAGGAGTGCGCCTGCTTGCGCGATGATGAAGCGGCCGGGTTCAAGTATCAACCTGCCATTGAAGTCGTTGAGGGATTTTTTCAGCGCACTTGTGTACTCGTTGACTTTTTCTTGAGCATTGAAAACTTCGGCATGGTAGTCGATGCCCAAACCGCCACCGGCGTCTATTGCTTTGAGCACGATGCCATCTTTCTTCATAACATTTACTAGCTCAACGACGCGCGCAATGGCAGCACCGAATGGAGTCGCGGAGCGAATTTGCGAGCCTATGTGGACGCTGATGCCATAAGCTTCAAGCCACTTGTTGTTTTTGACGCTGAGATAGAGTTCGCGTGCGCGGCGAATGTCCACGCCGAATTTGTGTTCGCGCAGGCCTGTGGAAATGTAGGGGTGCGTTTCGGCAAAGACATCGGGATTAACGCGGAGTGCGAAGCGGGCTCGGATTTTCCTTTTTGCGGCGCGTTTGGCGAGAAGCTCAAGTTCGCCTTCACTTTCTACGTTAAATTGCAAGATTCCTTCATCGAGTGCGAGGTCAATTTCTGCTGCTGTTTTGCCTACGCCTGAGAAGACAATACGGCTAACGGCTTCAGGGGCTGCAGCCAAGACGCGTTTCAATTCCCCGCCTGAGACTATGTCGAAGCCGGCTCCTTGTGCGGCGAGAATTTTCAAAATTCCTAAAGTCGAGTTTGCTTTGACCGCGTAGCAGATTAAGTGTTCGCGGTCTTCAAGCGCTGCCTGAAAGAGGCAAAATCTCTCACGAATCTGGTCGGCAGAGTAGACGTAGAGCGGTGTTCCGTGGCGCTTGGCTAAAGCCACAAGCGAGACGCTGCCGCAATGGAGTTCAGCGGCGTTGTTGGGTCGCGTGAAGGGTCGTGCTAGAGTTTTGCGTTGAGCCAATGGATTCAATTCCTTAGGAGGTGTTTGTTAAAGCGTAGCAGAAGTGCGGCACCCTCGACTCAAATTCGGTAATAGGAGAGAAACTCCACACTGTAAAATAGTAGTTGAGGATTCCATGGCAGAGATTCAACGCAGAAAAACACCGACGGTAAAGATTGGCAATGTACGCGTGGGTTGGGAAGTTCCGGTCGTCGTGCAGTCGATGACGAACACGGACACCGCTGATGCGGCTTCGACAATTGAACAGGTTGCAGCTCTGGCGCTTGCTGGTTCAGAGATTGTTCGCGTCACGGTTAATAATGAGGAAGCCGCTGCGGCTGTACCTGAGATTGTTGAGGGTCTCGAGAAGCGCGGCTTGAGAGTGCCGATTGTTGGCGATTTTCATTACAACGGACATTTGCTGCTGAAGAAGTTCCCTGCTACGGCGCGTGCGCTGGCGAAGTACCGCATCAATCCGGGCAATGTTTCAATTGGGCGCAAAGATGACGACAACTTCCGCACGATGGTGGAGTGCGCGGTTGAGAATCAGAAACCGGTACGCATTGGCGTGAACTGGGGGTCACTCGATCAGGCTCTGTTGACGCGCATGATGGATGAGAATTCGAAGAGCTCGACACCGCTGCCGGCCCGCGAAGTGATGATGGAGGCGATGGTGGTGAGCGCGATTGATTCTGCGAAGGCGGCTGAGCAATATGGACTGCGCGCGGATCATATTATTCTTTCGGCGAAAGTCTCCGGTGTTCGCGATTTGATAGACGTTTATACAAATCTTGCTGAACGGACAAACTATGTGCTGCATCTTGGTTTGACTGAAGCAGGGATGGGCGCGAAAGGACTGATCGCTTCAACGGCAGGACTTGCTCCGCTGCTGCTGGCAGGAATTGGGGACACTATTCGTGTGAGTCTGACGCCGAAGCCTGGTGGAGATCGCACGGAGGAAGTGCTGGCGGCGCAACAGATTTTGCAGTCGCTTTCGATTCGCAGCTTTATGCCGCAGGTGACGAGTTGCCCCGGTTGCGGCCGCACCACAAGTACCTATTTCCAGGAGCTTGCTGAGCAGATTCAGAGTTATCTGCGCACGAGTATGCCGGAGTGGCGCAAGAAGTATCCAGGCGTTGAAGAACTCAAGCTGGCAGTGATGGGGTGCATTGTCAACGGCCCCGGAGAGAGCAAGCACGCGAACCTTGGAATCAGTTTGCCTGGAACATTTGAAGAGCCCAAGGCGCCGGTTTATATTGATGGCAAGCTTTCTGTGACGTTGAAGGGCGACAATATTGTTGCTGAGTTCAAAGAGATTCTGGATAAGTACGTGGCGAGCCACTATGCGTAGTCATTGTTGTAGAAAGAAGTTTGCGCGGGGAGCAGGTCATCATCGTCAGTGCTGATGATCGTTCCCTGATGGTAGAGAATCGACCAACCTTCTTTACTTTTGTGCCAGATTGTAGCACGGCGGGTGAGACGACCGATTTGATCGAGAGTGTATGTTAATAGAAATATCTGAGGTCCAAGCTGTTTGAGGCCGATTTCTGAGGTCTTCCAGCCCGCACTTGTGGCATTGACCAGAGCAATCTTCGCGGCGTTTTCCAAGATGAAGGCCCGACTGTAGCGACGTCCTGAGGCGCCGACTTCCCAATAATCGGATGACATTCTGCGAGATAACTCTTCGGCTGAAGTACCGAAGTTTTCAGTGTGGAAGATGGGTTCGAGTTTGCAAAGCTCTTGAAACTCTGCTTCAAGGCCGGGATCAACTTGAGAAAAAACTGAATTCTGACTCATGCGGAAACTATAAATGTTCAACACGGCCACTCAGTATGGACTTTCGTCACTTCCCCACCTGGGCTCGCCGCGCTACTCTTGTCGCAACGAAAAATGGAAAGTACAAGAATAGCTTTCGCAAGATTCTTTGGAGTGATGGCACTGGCGTTGGCTTTGTCAGTCGCTGTTTACGCCAAGGATAAACCGTGTGTTACCGCCGATGAGGCTGCGAGACACGTGTACAAGGATATGTGCGTGACGGCACATGTTTACGATGTGGTGCAGTTGGCGGATGGAACGCGGTACCTGGATATTTGCTCTCCGGATACTGCTGATGACCATTGCCAGTTCACGATTATCAGTCTTCCGGAGGATCGCGAAGAAGTGGGCGAGTTGCTGAAATATCGCGGAGAAGATGTACATGTACGCGGAATTGTGAGGCCGATGCATGGACGCGCGGGTTTGCAAGTCAGCAACATGCGTCAGTTTAAAGGAGGGCCGGAGAGGTTCAAGCCGAATCCGCGATTGTTGCATGGATTTGATGGCGGCAGTGCTAGGGCGCCGATACGCGACCCGAATCTTCGACCTCAGGGACGTGTGCGAAGCTTTATGAACTCGCGGGACCAGGTGTCGCGGCCTATAAAATGACTTCAAGTGCGGCCAGTGATTGCTCGGCTGTTTTGTGGTGGATGAATATGCCACCCATCTCAACCCAGAGATGGCGATACTTTACAAAATCATCAATCAGGACGTCACCGGGCCGTCCGTATTTGCATTTGTCTTTGGACGCGCACGTAATCATTTCTACATCCGGGAAATAGTGATCGCGCCATTTGCGCTTTTGTGGCTCTGACCACTCGCCGGGCGGGCATCCGGTGAGAATGACTGGAGCTACTTCTGGATGCAGGCGACGAACGCCTTCAACGAGCACTGGCGCATCTTGAATGAGCGGGAGGCGTGCGTAGAAGTCACCAGAGGCGACGATGCGATTCCAGAATTCGACTGAGCCGAATTTGTCCTCGGCGGCGCGGGATTCCATGCCGAAGATTTCATAAGCGCGTTTGTCGAAGTCGGCGAGGACGCCGTCGCAATCAAGAAAAATTGTGCGCAAAGGTAGATCTCCTTACGATGTCCAGGATGGGGGCAGGTTTGGAGATTCTTCAAGCGGAGGTGCGAAGCGGGAGCCGTAGAAGAGTATGGTTGCGGAGACGATGAGTGCGACGAGAGTGAGGCCGAGAGCGATGCCTAGATTTTTTGTGCGGTCAGAGAAAAAGCCTATGATCTGCGGAGAAAACGAGTCGCCAAAGAAATGGATACAAAAGAGATTCACAGAGACTGCAGTTGCACGCACCGGCGCTGAAACACTGTTGACGAGCGCGGCATTGAGCGGACCATTGTTGAGGAAGAGGAAAAACTCGGCTGCAAAAAGCGCTGGGATGACAAACTGAGCAGGGCCAAAGAAAGCCAGTGCACCGAAAGGCAGTGTGAGTGCAACGCTCCAGAAGGAGAGCAGATAGAGGGCGCGATGATTGGTACGTAGCCAACGTTGGGCTATCCAACCGCCAACGAGAGTACCGAATATTCCATCAATAACTGTGATGACACCGAGCATAAATGTTGCTTTGCCGAGAGGAATGCCTGAGACGCGATTCAGAAATGTTGGCACCCAAGCTGAGATTCCTCCCATGGCAAATGTCAATGTTGCCAGGCCGAATGTTGCGGTAAGAAAGGCAGGGTTTGTGAAGATGCCGAGAACCGTTGCGCGATCTTGAGTGGGGTGGATATGGTCACTTGCTCCACGTGTAGGTTCTTTGGCTAACCAGCCGTAGAGCGCGGCAAAGATCAGGCCTGGAATGGCACAAAGAAAGAATGGTGTGCGCCATCCCCACAGTGTTCCCAGATTCCCACCTGCAACATATCCAAGAGCCGCGCCTACAGGAATGACTGTGTAGAAAAATGACAGAATCCTATTGCGCTCTCGCTCGGGATAAAAATCAGCGAGTACACTTGGGGCGTAAATTCCAAAAGTTGCCTCGCCAACCCCGACCAGTGCGTGGCGTAGATAAAGTGTTCGATAATCGTGAACCCAGGCAGTAGCCAATGTTGCCAGGCTCCACAAGACCGCGCCGCCTATAATGAGCCACTTTCGCTTGTAGCGATCGCCTAACCAGCCAGTAGCCGGAGCAACCAGCATATAAGTGACGAGCAAGGCCGTGGTCAACGCACCCATTTGTTGATCGGTAGCATGGAACTCTGCCTGGATCAGCGGCTGCGCGCCGGGAAGAATATAGCGGTCAATGTAATTGAGAAGATTGAGGCCGATGAGCAGAGTCAGCGCGACCATAGCTGGGCTCATACGCGGATTGCGACTGACGGATTCAACTAGCAACAGCGGCCTCCACTTGGTGCAAATGCTCAGGATTTTTCAATCGTACACTGCCGGGTCAGTCACTGATTTTTCGGTCTAGGCCAGCGCGCTTCGACTGTAGTTGCAATGCCGCCGCGTGGACGGAAGACGCCATTGACGACAGCCCAGACCGGATTGCAGGCTTTGACTACGTCTTCAAGTATCTGGTTAACAATATTTTCCTGAAAGATGCCGAGATTGCGATAGCAGAAAAGATATTCTTTGAGAGACTTGAGTTCCAGGCAGCTTTCGCTGGGCATGTAGCGAATGGTCAGTGCGCCGAAATCAGGCAGGCTGGTTTTGGGGCAGACGGAGGTGAACTCCGGATCGTCAATAAGGATTTCATAAGCTGGAAATTGATTCTTCCACGTCTCGATGGCGGGAAATGCGAAGTCGAGTCCAGCTGCGGCGTGCTGGTCGGTATAGCGGGGTTCAATGGACATAATTCTATTCTACTTCTAGTTTTATGAGCTCGAAAAGGGCGACCAATATGAGTTGAAGTTACACAAATGAAATGTTTTGAAACGAAATTGTTTATGGTGAATCCTATATACTAGCTAAGGCTAAAAAATGATGCAAGAACCCAAGCAAATAGATCGCCGCCTGCTGTGGGGCGGGGGAATACTGCTCCTGATCGTAGTATTTTTTGTCGCACGCTCGATGACGCGTGAGCACTTGACGATTCGTGCCGCCAAAGCAACTCGCGCGCAATTGGAAAAAACAGTAAGCACCAATGGGCGCGTTGAGCCAGAGGTCAATTACCAGTTTCACAGTCCCACCAACACAACAGTGAAGGCAGTTTACGTTCAGCAAGGCGATGTGGTGCCAGCCGGCAAGCTGCTCATCGAGCTTGATGATCTTCCGGCACGGGCGCGTGTTGCGTCAGCTGAAAGTGGAGTTAAATCGGCGGAAGTATCGTACGAGTCTGCGATACATTCTGGCACCAAGGAAGAGCGCGAATCGATGGCTGCAGAATTAGCGAAGGCACAGCTCGACCGCAAACAAGCTAAGCGCGATCTGGAAGCATTGCAAAAATTGCAGGCCAACGGTGCGGCATCAAAGAGCGAAGTTGCTGTGGCGCAGGACCGGTTGTCAGCGGCTGAATCCAGTCTGCACTCGCTTGAAGAGCGCAGCCACAATCGCTACTCGAAGAGTGAGATTGAGCGGGCTAAAGCAGCATTAGATGAGGCTCAAACCAATCTTCTGGCAGCCCGCCTAGTGCTTGCACAAACATCTTATCGTGCGCCGGTAGCCGGAACGGTTTACTCGATTGACGTCAGCAAGACGCAGTATGCCGAAGAAGGCAAAACATTGCTGGAGATGGCAGACCTGAAGCACGTGCGTGTTCGCGCTTACCCTGATGAACCGGAGATTGGGGGCCTCGCCGTGGGGCAGAAGGTTCTGATTCACTGGGATGCGCGACCAGGTCATGAGTGGCACGGGCATATTCAGCGTGTACCCAGCACCATCATCGCGTATGGCACACGCAACGTCGGTGAGGTATTAATTGCCATTGATGACCCGGATGGCACATTGCTTCCCGATACAAATGTAACCGTCAAGGTAACACTTTCAAGCGAGAAGAATACCTTGAGCATACCCCGCGAAGCCTTGCGTTATGAGAACGGCAATGCTTACGTTTTTCGAATTATAGGCGATGAACTTGTGCGCACCCCGGTCACAATTGGAACCCTTAATCTTGCCCAGGTTGCCATTCTCTCCGGCTTGTCTGATGGCGATGAAGTGGCAACCGGCACATTGAATGGGCTGCCTTTGCAGGAAGGCGTGCCGATCAAGGTTACACAGTGAAGCGATCACTCCTCACCGTGATGATATTTGGCGCGTGGCTGAATCTGTCAGCATCAGCGCCGCCGAGTTCGCCCTCAGTACAAGTGAATCAAGCGATGCAGAATGGCGAAGCTGACAAAGCCCTTGCAATGCTCGGAACACTCCCTCCGCCAGAGGCGCATTTGATGCATTGCCGCATCGATTTAATGCTGGAGAAGTGGGATGAGGCAAGCAGCGAATGTGAGCAAGCAGTAAAGCTGGACGCGCAGAACTCCAATGCGCATCTTTGGCTGGGACGTGCACTGGGCGAGCGTGCAAGCCGCGCGTCTTTCCTGAGCGCCTACTCGCTGGGCAAGCGCGTACGTGCGGAGTTTGAAGAAGCCGTCCAGTTGAACTCGCAGAATGCAGATGCACTGACCGATCTGGGCGAGTTCTATTACGATGCACCGTCAGTCGTGGGTGGCGGAATCGACAAAGCTAAAAATATCGCTGATCAGCTTGAAAAACTTGACCGTGGCCGCGGGATTGAGCTGCGTGCGAGAATTGAACAGGTACAAAAACATTACGATGCGGCAGAGGCAGAGTACAAGCGTGCGATTGCCAGTGCTGCACACCCAGCGTATCAATGGGGTGTATTAGCCAGCTTTTACATGAATCGCGAACGTTGGGATGACATGGAGACGGCAATTCAGAACGTATTGAAGGCTGAAGAACATGATTCGAAAGCAGCCGTTGCGCTCTACGATGCCGCTTCCCTTTTGACCCGCACAAAACGAAACCCGGAGTTGGCCATCAAGCTCTTGACCACCTACCTGACATCGTCGCAAAAATCTGAACAGGCACCCGCGTTTATCGCGCATTGGCGACTTGCTCGTTTGCTGGAAGAACGTGGCGATCATGTTGGCGCAGAGCGGGAACGTTCGTCTGCACTTGCTCTGGCGCACGATTTTAAACCCGCGCAGGCACACAAACATTGATGAGAAGAGAAGGAACCTTGAAAGCTTCGCGAACAATCCTGATGAGCGTGATGATGGCTGTTTCAGTGCTGCCATTGCTAAATTCCGTGCGCTCAGAGGGACAGCTTTCACTTTCAACGGTTGTTACACTGGCCCAACGCAACAGCAAAACGGTTAGACTGGCTGAGGTCGACGTACGCAAAGCTGAAGCACTGCTCGCCGAGACGCATGATGTATATTTTCCGGTATTCAACATGAACGCCGGCATTGGATATTCAGTTGGATTCACCGGCGGTGTTCCTCCGGTTATCACTGTCGACGCACACTCACATATCTTCAGTCTTCCACAAATTCAATATGACCGCGCAGCCAAAGCCGGACTATCTGCAGCAAAGCTCAATTTGAAAAGTGTGCGTGAACAAGTTGCCCTGGATGCATCGACCGCGTACATTGAATTGGATGCGGTCACGCGTGAACTTGCAGCCGCAAATCAACAGGCAGAGTTGGCTCAACGATTAGTTGAGATTGAGCAACAGCGCTCAGAAGCCGGGATAGACAGCCTCAGCAATTATCTCGACGCCCGTTTGAACGCCGCAAAGATCAAGTACAACCTCATCCACCTTGAATCGCGCAGAAATGGATTGGCCATGCGACTGGCCACGCTCACTGGATTGCCTGCTAGCACCATGCAGACAAGCACATCCAGCATTCCTGAGATACCACGCGTAAGTATCAATGCGCCACGCGGCCGTCTCTATGCACTTGAATCCAATCATCAACAAGCAAATTCAAAAAGACTCACTGCAAAAGGCGCGACAATGAGTTTGTACAGCCCAAGTGTTGACTTTTCGCTAGAGTATTTGCGGCATACTAACGTTGGCAATGATTTCAACATCTACTACGCAGCGCCACTGCCAACAAATAACTTCGATGTCGGGTTCACCATTCAGATTCCATTTATTGATCTCACCAAGCGAGGAAAAGTTCGCGAGGCAACAGCCGACTCGCTCCGTGCCAAGGTTGAATCCGAGCAAGCAGATCAACAGAATGATTTGACAATCGCAACGATCAGCGACAATCTGCGTGAGCTCGATGTACTTGCAGAAATCGCTGACTTGAAAAAGCAGATAGCCAGTGAGCAGATCAAGACAGTCGAGGCAGAGTTAAATCTGGGCAATGGTTCCAGCACAACTCCGCAAACCAGTCCGCGCACAGAGCAGCTTGCGCGTATCGACGAGCGCGATAAGTTTATTGAATCGGAAGAAGCAGGATTTGAGCTCAGCAAGGCCCGCTTGAATCTTCTAGAGGCTTTGGGCCATATGGACGAATGGCTGCATCTGATTGATTCTACTACGCCTCCCAACGTACCAAATCAGCTAACTCATTGATTCAGTCGCCAGTGTCGTAATACGCCGTTTTGTACCACTGAAAATGCTAAAATCAGAGGGATGGCAAAAACTTTAAAAACACTTCTCCTCAACCCACCTTCCTTCGAAAATTTCGATGGCGGCGCAAGCTCGCGCTGGCCGGCTACGCGCGAGATTGAGTCCTATTGGTACCCAGTTTGGCTCACCTACCCCGCCGGATTGCTTGAAGGCTCGCGCCTTCTGGATGCGCCACCACACCACGTCACCGCACCGCAAACAATCGAGATCGCCAAGGATTACGAATTCCTCGTACTCTTTACTTCGACTGTTGGCTGGGAGGGCGACCAACGCCTTGCAGAAGCAATCAAGGCGGCCAACCCTTCGATTCTCATTGCTTTTTTTGGGCCGCCGGTAACGACCGACCCTGATCGCGCGCTGAACGAGTGCGAAGTGCTCGACTTTATCTGCCGCCGCGAGTTCGATTACTCAGTGGTTGAGTTTGCGCAGGGCAAGCCGCTTAACGAAATTCTCGGCATTAGCTATCGCCACGATGGCAAGATTATTCACAATCCCGATCGCCCGCAGATAGAAGATCTGGATGCGATGCCATGGGCTACGAAGATTTACAAGCGCGATATGGACGTTACGCGCTACAACGTTCCATTCCTGCTGCATCCTTACATTGCGCTCTACAGCACCCGTGGCTGCCCTGCTCAGTGCACTTATTGCCTGTGGCCGCAGACGCTAAGTGGCCATGCATGGCGCAAGCGCTCTACCGATGACGTTGCAGCTGAGTTGAAATGGGCGAAGGAGAATTTCCCTGAGGTCAAGGAGTTCTTCTTTGACGACGACACATTCAACATTCAGAAGCCGCGTACGATTGAGCTTTGCGAGAAGCTGAAGCCGCTGAATCTGACATGGAGTTGCACATCGCGTGTTACTACCGATCGCGAAACACTCAAAGCGATGAAAGATGCTGGCTGCCGTTTGCTTATTGTTGGCTTTGAATCAGGCGATCCGCAAATTCTCAAGAACATCAAGAAGGGTGCAACAGTTGAGCGCGCGCGGGCTTTCGCCAAGGATTGCAACGACCTGGGCCTGACTGTGCACGCCGACTTCATTCTCGGCCTCCCCGGCGAAACCAAAGAGTCGATCCGCAATACGATCAACTTCGCCAAGGGCCTGGATTGCGAAACTATTCAGGTCTCCATCGCACATGCCTATCCGGGCACTGAGTTCTACGACTACGCCAAGACCAACGGCTTCATCGTGAACGAAGGCGCCATGATGGATGAGGGCGGTCACCAGATGGCGCACATCGAGTACCCCGGCCTCCCCGTCGACTACGTGCTCGAAATGGTGCATCGCTTTTACGACGAGTACTACTTCCGGCCCAGAGCAGCCTTCCGCGTGATCTGGAAAGCATTTG
>DAHXOQ010000075.1 GCA_027364815.1 Acidobacteriaceae bacterium
GTGGTGGAGAGCTCGATTTTGGCTTTTTCCGCAGCGTCCTTCAGGCGCTGGAGGGCCATCTCGTTGCCTTTTGAGGCGAGATCTAGGCCGGACTCCGTTTTGAATTCCGCGATGAGCCACTCGACAATGCGCTGGTCGATGTTGTCGCCGCCGAGGTGGGTGTCACCATTGGTGGATTTGACTTCGATGACGCCTTCGCCAACTTCAAGGATGGAGATGTCGAATGTGCCGCCGCCGAAGTCGTAAACGGCGATGGTTTCATCCTTCTTTTTGTCGAGGCCGTAGGCGAGTGCAGCAGCCGTGGGCTCGTTCACAATGCGCTTGACATCGAGTCCGGCGATCTTGCCTGCGTCTTTTGTGGCTTGGCGCTGCGCGTCGTTGAAGTAAGCGGGGACGGTGATGACAGCTTCAGTGACGGTCTCGCCGAGGTAGGCTTCGGCGGAGGCCTTGAGCTTCTGGAGGATCATGGCGGAGATCTCGGGCGGAGTGTACTCCTTGCCCTGGGCGAGGACGGCGATGTGATCACCCTGCGCGACAACCTTATAAGGGACCATCTTCATCTCGTCGTTGACTTCATTGAAGCGACGTCCCATGAAGCGCTTGATGGAGAAGATTGTGTTTTCCGGGTTGGTGATGGCCTGGCGCTTGGCAACCTGGCCGACGAGACGCTCGCCGGTTTTGGAGAAGGCAACGATGGAGGGGGTGGTACGCGCGCCCTCTTCGTTGGCGATGACTTTAGGCTCACCGCCCTCGAGGACGGCGACGCAGGAGTTTGTGGTGCCTAGATCGATTCCGATAATTTTTGCCATGATAGATTCCTTGTTGAAACGAAAGGGATTTTGCGACCATTCCAGTGTCGCATATGAGTGAGTTATTGTCAAGTTTATATGAGGGAGTTTGTGTTTAGGTTGGCCTGATAATTTGATTAAATATCAGCGTTCAATATTCATTCTTTGCAGTTTTCGTCTTGTCTTCGTCTGCGGCTGGCGATACCATTGAGGTGTGAGGTGTTTATGGCGGGAAACAAGATTATCTTCGGGAAACCGAAACGAAAACTCAAGGGGACTTTCGTCTATGGTCGGCCATTCACGGGATTTAGGATTAAAAATGAATGCCAATACTCCATACTTCCAGATGAATATCAAGAGCTTGCAGCGAAAGCATATAGAGAGGGGACTTTGGATTTGTTAAATGGGAAATTGCGCTGTAAATGTGGAGCTAGTGTCGGGGCAAAGAAAACAGATATGGGGAATTATGGCCCAACGCTGCACCCAGAATACAAGGAACCTCGACAACCACCTGCCCGAAAACCAAGCCCTCGCAAGTAGTGCTGCTCACCTACCTATCGTAGAACCGGATGCTCATCAAACCATTTACGCGCTCGTTCTTGTGCACGAGATAACTCGGAAGGTGTCAGATAAGCAGCGACGGAATCACGATATGACGCATAATTGTCGTATGACTTACCACCATCAGAATGACTCACAGTTGCGGCAGCAAGGCTAGCCCAGAAATAAGCCTCACTATAATCTTGTGGAACTCCTATTCCTACTCCGTACCATAACGCAAGATTGTATTGTGCGTGAGCGTGTCCTTGCTCGGCTGCTTTGCGATACCATGCCGCTGACTGGACGTAGTCCTGTTCTATACCTTGGCCTTTGTCATAAGCCAACCCAAGGGCAAATTGCGCTCGGGCATTTCCTTGTTCGGCAGCTTTGCGGTACCACGCCACCGATTCGGTGTAGTCTTGCGGGACTCCTTGTCCTTCGCTGTATAGCCATCCAAGGTCGGATTGTGCGAATGCATTTCCTTGCTCGGCGGACTTGCGAAACCATATAGCCGCTTGTGCGGAATCTTGTGTCAAGCCGTGGCCCTCACGGTATAGACCACCGAGAAAATATTGCGCGTCCGCCTGTCCCTGCTCAGCCGCCTTACGAAACCAAACTGCCGCTTGTGCATAATCCTGTGAAACGCTATCACCAATCAAGTATGCCCCACCGACTTTTAACTGTGCTTCTGCATTGCCAGCCATCGCATTAGCCAATAGCTTTGGGTCAATGCCCTTGTGTAGAGTTTGAGTCTGAGACCGAAGCGCGGGAGGGTGCAGGCAAGTCGCAGCAACTGCAATCAGTGAAATTGCAATGACAAGCATACTGGCGAGTTGCTTCCAGTGCCTTTCCATGAGACTGTCTCTAAACCATTCTTCGCGCTTTTCCATGTTCTCGCCCTCAGATTCACTCTTTCTAATTCGGATACTCCTTTGAATGTGACAGTATACGTCCGATTACGGAAATGCGCAAGTACAGCTTTACTTAGTCCCGGGCGGGTGGCTGTTCGGCAAATCTTCACAAGTGATCAAGCGGCGAGGGGTCTAATCTTCTGGCGCTTTCGCTGGGATTCGATCCAGAGGTCGTACTGAAGTTGAGCTTTGGAGAAGAAATCCGGGGAGAGCGAGAGTGCCTGGCCAAGGCGTATGCTGAGATCCATGGTGACAGATGTGCGACCGTTGAGGATGCGGGAGATGGTGGCGCGAGTGACGCCGATGTGCGCTGCGAGTTCGGTCGCGGTTCGGCTACCGAGAAACTCTTTGAGCAGTTCGCCTGGGCTGGCCGGGTTGTGCATCATGGTCATGGTATTTCTCCTTTAGTGGTAATCCTGATAATCGACAAGAATCGCATCTTGCCCTTCAAAGGCGAAGGTTAGCCGCCAATTGCCGCTCACGCTCACTGACCAATGGTCTTTGAGGTCTCCTTTGAGCGGATGCCAGTTCCATCCATCCCTGTTCATATCACTTGGCTTCGCAGCCAGATTTAAAGTGGTCAGCAGAATGCGCAATCGAATTTCGTGTTTCGGCTGAATGCCAGCCTTTGTGCCGGTCGAGAAAAACTTTTCGATGCCGCGATGCCGGAATGACTTGATCACGACAGAAGTGTAACATGACATGTTACGCATTTGCAAGCAACCTCATGAGTTTTCATTTTGATGTTGCTTGATATGAAAAACAAAACTTTGGGCACCAAATTGGTGCTTGGGTGCATCTAAGGGTTCTAGGGCGGAGTTTTAGGTGGTTTTGACTTTACAAACGTGCATTCGCGCGTAGTGTAATCTGAAAAAGTAGAAGGGACAAAGCAAGCACGCATGACGACACACGCGGCGCGGGTAGCAAAGTATCCACTGACCAACGGGGTAAACCCGTGGCTGATAGCCGTGGCCGTGATGAGCGCGACGTTTATGGAGGTGCTGGATACCTCGATTGCGTCGGTTGCGCTGAGGAATATTGCGGGGAGTTTGTCGGCTTCAATCAGCGAGGCGACGTGGGTACTGACGAGCTATCTGGTGGCGAATGCGGTGATTTTGCCGGCGTCGAACTGGTTTGCGCTGCGATTTGGGCGCAAGAAGTTTCTGATTTTCTGCGTAATAACATTTACGATTGCGAGTTTTTTTTGCGGAGCAGCGCCGACGCTTGGATTCATGCTGCTGGCGCGCGTGATACAGGGTGCGGGTGGTGGTGCGCTGCAACCGTTGAGCCAGTCCATATTGATGGAGAGTTTTCCTCCGGCGAAGCGAGCCGGTGCGATGGCAGCGTTTGCGTTTGGCATTGTGGTTGCGCCGGTGATCGGGCCGACGCTCGGCGGATGGCTGACGGATACATATAGTTGGCGTTACGCGTTCTACATCAATATACCCATTGGAATTCTTGCGGTAATACTGATTACGCGTTTTGTGCATGATCCGCCGTATGTGAGGAACGCGAAGGTTGGCAAGTTCGACAATATTGGATTTGGCTTGCTGGCAGTGTGGACGGGATGCCTTCAGATAGTGCTGGACAAGGGCCAGGAAGATGACTGGTTTGGCGCCACCTGGATTCGCTGGGCGGTTGCGGCGCTGTTGACGGCGCTGGTGCTGTGGATCTGGCGGTCGTGGAAGAAGACCGATTCGCTGGTGAATCTGCGGGTGCGGAAGGATAGAAATTTCAGAACCGGATGCATGTTGATGTGGGTTCTGGGCGTGACGGTATACGCGACGATCACGATGCTGCCACTTTATTTTCAGGAGGTGATGGGCTACACGGCCTACGCTGCGGGGTGGGTGGTGGGTCCGCGCGGAATAGGAGCGATATGTGCAATGCCTATTGTCGGGATGATTGGCAACAAGATTGATGCGCGCAAGTTGCTGACCTTTGGCTACCTGCTCTTCTTTGCTTGCGCGCTTTATTTTGGTCAGAGCAATTTGGGAATTTCGCCGACGACGATGCTGATTCCGATTATCGTGAGCGGATTCGCGATGAGCTTTGTTTTTGTGCCGATGACGACGATCAGTTATACGACGCTGAAGAACACGGAGATGGGCAACGCGACGGGCATTTTCAATTTGATGAGAAATATTGGCGGCTCGGTTGGCATCTCGATGGTGCAGACGATGCTGGTTCGGCGGCAGGATTATTACCAGACGCAGATTGGTTCGCATATCAGCGCGAATAATCCGCGCGTGCAGGAGGCGCTGCATGGGCTGAGTGGATTTGTGGGAAACAAATTAGGGCCGGCGAATGGCGGCGCCGGTGGAATGGCGCTGATGTACGATATGCTGCAACAGCAGGCGCTGTTGAGCGCGTTTGTGGTGGTCTTCAGATGGACGGCGATGCTGGCGCTGATCAGCGCGGTGCTGGTGTGGACCTTCAAGAAAAATGATTTGAGCAAGGCGCCTCCGCCTGGTGTTCATTGAGCACTTGCGGTGCGGCAGCCACGACTTCGTCGCCATCATGAATGATTTAGCAGTGGAGTTTCAGGCCCTTGCGCCGGGAAAAAAGCGCAAGGGCATTTGTTTTCAAATCGCATTTTAAAAGCGATTGAGGCGCAAGACATTCAGGATTTTCAGAAGATTGTGACCCGGGGAATCACCGATCCGCTGCTGAAGTGGAAGGAAATCGAAGCGACGGAGAAGCTGGCGGCGAGCCCGAATGCGAAGGTGGTGATTGGCGGGAAAGATGGATTGCAGGTGATTTTGGGGAATCGATTATTTTTTAGTCACAGTAATTTATTTGCAATGAAAAAGGGCTGCGAAGATAACTTCGCAGCCCTTTGATATTGTGCTCGAGAAAAATTAATTGCGGTTGTTGATCTTCGTGAGGAGGCGGAGGATCTCGAGGTAGAGCCAGACGAGGGTGACCATGATGCCGAAAGCGCCGTACCACTCCATGTATTTGGGTGCGCCGGCCTGGACGCCACGCTCGATGAAGTCGAAGTCGAGCACGAGATTGAGCGCAGCGATGATGACGACGAAGACGCTGAAGCCGATGCTGAGGGGGCTGGAGTTGTTGACCGCGTTGAAGTGGATGCCGAAGAAGCCGACGACCATCTGCACGAGGTAGAAGACGGCGATGCCGCCGGTTGCGGCGAAGATGCCGAGGCGTAGCTTTTCAGTGACCTTGATGATGCGTGAGCTGTAAAGAAAAAGGAGCGCGAAGAGCGTGCCAAAGGTGAGGCTTACGGCCTGGATGGCGATGCCGGGGTAGCGAACTTCAAGCGTGGCGGAGATGCCGCCGAGGACCAAGCCTTCAGCGAGCGCGTAGAGGGGCGCGGTAAAGGGTGCGGCCTTCTGCACAAAGATCGTGATCATGGCCAGGATGAGTCCCGCGAAGAGACCGACCATCATGAGGGGCATGACGGCTGCGACGTTGCGGTCAGCGAGGAAGAGATGCCAGGTGTAGAGCGCAGTGGCGAGGCAGAAGATGAGCAGCAGGCCGGTTTTGTTGACGGTGCCGGAGAGGGTCATACGCGCTGTGGCGTCGATGATGCCACCACTGCCGTATTGCGAGTCGTCGAGACCGGAGAAGGTTTTGTCGCTGAGCGCCGGATTGGATGTTTTGAAGAGTGCCATTGTTCACCTTGAGGGATGCGTATTTTGTCTTAACCATTATTCATTGAGAGAAGACGCGGGCATTCCATCTCTATTTTAGACGGATAAGGGGAGGGAGGAGTTTAAAGGGCGGTTGGGCAATTACAGCGGGTCGCCGAAGATGTGAAGACCGGCTGAACGGGCAGCGGTGGCGAGCTTGCGGTCGAAGGTGGCGAGGGTGTTCTTAGTTCTTAATGCAAGTTCAAGATATGTAGCGTCATAAGCGGTGAGATTGTATAGACGCGCAAGTAACAGGCAGGAATTCTGCAATGACGGTGAGAGTGCATTATCGAGGTTGATAGGAAGCATCTCAATCAACTGGGTAAAACGAACAATAGTGAGTATTGGAATATTGCCATGTCTTTCAGCCATCAAAATGCCATTCGTTAACTCAGTGAACCAAAGCGAAGGTACGATCGCTTCTTGAGCCTCAATGGCGTGCAGGATTTTATTGGCAACAGAGACTTCGGCTGGATCATCTCGATCTTTCAGCCATGCGAGAGCAGCAGAAGCGTCAAGAATGATCGCCATAAAAATTTATTTCCGACCTTCGCGGATCCATTCAAGCACGGTGTCATCTGGAATGCCTTTAATCCTTGGAAAGTTAATCAGAGCTTCTACGGCTGCTGCGACCTCTTCTTTTGAACGGGCATTTGAAGTTGGGACGATATTTGCAACAGCGCGGCCACGCACGGTGATGGTGAAGCGCTCGCCGAGATCGACTTTGCGCAGGATCTCGGAGAGTTTGGTTTTGGCTTCGAAAGCGCCGATTTCAGTGTAGAGAGATTGTTCGGTAGGCATGGAACACCTCAGGTTAATTGTAATTTAATCAACTAGTTTGTCAACTAGTTAATTAAGTATATCTGGAAACCTGATCGATATTCGATAGATTTAATTGAAGTTAGTCGACGAGTGGGAGAAATCTCTGTTTGAGTTCGTCGTAGCGCTCGACGCGACCGGTGAGAATGTCGTAGTACCAGGCGTGTAGCTGGAGGCGGGATTCAGAGAGTGCGTGGATGACGGAGGGTTGAGTGCGGAGGTTGTGAAGCTGGGCGATGACGTTGCCGCGAATGAGACTGGCGAGCTCGGCTTGAGGGCCGTCTGCCGGGTTGAGAGGCTGGCGGTATTTGAAAGCGTCTTCGACGTGGGAGAGCCAGAGTTTTGCCTTGGGGAGTGATTCAAGGGCGACGTGATCGAGTGCGGCTTTGATAGCGCCGCAATCGGAGTGGCCGCAGAGGATGATGTGACGGACCTTGATAACTTCAACGGCGTACTCGATTGTTGCGGCTACGCCGTCATCGGAGTTGTGCGACTCGGCGGGGACTACGTTGCCGGCGTTGCGGGTGATGAAGAGGTCGCCTGGCTCGGTGGAAAGTATGAGGTCGGGAACGACGCGCGAGTCCGAGCAGGTGATGAAGCGCCATCGTGGCGATTGCCGTTCAGAGAGCAGCTTGTAGTGGTCGCGGCGCTCGGGGAAGAGGTCGTGGGCAAAGTGCTGGTAGCCCTCAATGAGTTTGCGCATTGAAAGCCCTCCGAGTGGTTGAACCTTTTTGGACAAACTGGATCAGGCCGTCGACGAGGCAGTGCGCTTCGACAGGGTGACGTAACGGTAGCTTGCGGTTGATCTCGTAACTGTTGCGACGGCCCTCTCGCTCTACTATGAGGTAGCCGCCGGTGACGAGGTCGTCAATAATGCGTTGCACGGCGCGCTCGGTAATTCCAATTTTTTGAGCAAGATCGCGCATACGACTTTCAGGGCAGTCAGCGATCGAAAGTAGCACATGGGCGTGGTTGGTTAGGAAGGTCCAGGCGGCGGGTTGGGGGGTAGTCTTCTGCATAAAAAATACGACTTGAAATACGCGACATAATTGTCGTATATTTGAAATCACCAATCGTAGTGCCAATTTTACCACTGGAGAAGAAGCGATGAGCGCAATATTGAGCGGGGTTTGGGAAAAGGAAGCGGAGGCGGGAGGGAGGGCGACGAAGATACCGGTGACGGTGGCTTATGGCGACGGAATCGGTCCTGAGATCATGCGAGCGACGCTGCGGGTTTTGGAGGCGGCGGGTGCGCCGCTCGAGTACAGCGAGATAGAGATGGGCGAGGCGGTGTACAAGCGCGGGTTGACAGCAGGAATTCCCGACAGTGCGTGGGAGTCAATCGAGAGAACGCGCGTGTTGTTGAAGGCGCCGATCACGACACCGCAAGGCGGTGGGTACAAGTCATTGAATGTGACACTGCGCAAGACGCTGGGCCTTTATGCGAATGTACGGCCAGCGGTATCGTATGCACCGTTTGTGCGAACGTATCATCCTCAGATGGATGTGGTGATTGTGCGCGAGAACGAGGAGGATTTGTATGCCGGCATTGAGCACCAGCAAACGGATGAAGTGATGCAGTGCCTGAAGTTGGTGAGTCGCCCGGGTTGCGAGCGAGTGATCCGATATGCCTTTGAATATGCGCGGCAAAACAAGCGACGGAAAGTGACGTGCATGACAAAAGATAACATCATGAAGATGACTGATGGTCTGTTCCATAAGGTATTTGATGAGATCGGAGCCGAGTATCCGGAGATTGAGCAGAATCATCTGATCATTGATATTGGCGCGGCCCGGATGGCCGACTCTCCGGAGATTTTTGACGTTGTTGTGACCATGAATCTGTATGGCGACATCTTGTCTGATATCGCAGCGCAGGTGACGGGTTCGGTGGGGATTGCTCCTTCGGCCAATATTGGCAATCGCGCAGCTATGTTTGAGGCGATCCACGGATCCGCGCCGCAGATTGCAGGACAGGGCATTGCGAATCCATCAGGACTTTTACTGAGCGCTGTGATGATGCTTGTGCACTTGGGTCAGAACCAGTTGGCAGAGCGGATTCACAATGCCTGGCTCTGCGCCATTGAGGAAGGTGTCCACACGGCGGACTTGTTTACAGAGGGTATGAGCCGGGCCAAGGTGGGCACTGAGGAGTTTGCCTCGACGGTGATTGAAAGGCTGGGGCAGAAACCGCAGCGCTTGAAATCGGTGCGTTATGAGAATGTGGGGGCGTTTGCAGAGTTGGCAAAGGAAAACACTGCGATCAAGAGTAGTAAGCGGGCAACGAAGACGCTGGTGGGTGTTGATGTGTTTGTCCACTGGAAGGACGGATGCGCGAATGACTTGGCTGATGGTCTGAAGAGAATCGAGAGTGCCGAGTTGCCGTTGACGATGATTACCAACCGCGGCGTAAAGGTGTGGCCACAAGGGCACGCGGAGACCTATTGCACTGATCACTGGCGGTGCCGTTTCCACGCGAATTCGACTATGGCTACAAAGCGGATATTGGATTTGCTTGAGCGGCTTGATGCCAGTGGGATTGGGTTCATCAAACTCGAAAATCTGTACCTATTTGATGGCGAGCCGGGATACTCACTGGGACAGGGACAGTAAAGTACGAGCAGGGGGCTGCGCGCCCCCTGCATATCCATAGCCTGCCTGTGTAAATACAATTAACCATAGTTAACAATTCTGAGTTACCATAGATTTGTATCAGACAATTCATGAATCCCTTTATCAAAGAACCGCATATGAGTACCGTCGAATCCTCTTTGCCGGAGGTGAATGCGAGCGTGTCGATCTCTGGGTCAGCGAATTTCTGGCGGCGGTTGCTGGGATTTCTGGGGCCGGGATTTTTGATTGCCGTGGGCTATATGGACCCGGGAAATTGGGCGACGGATATTGCGGGCGGCTCGCGGTTCGGGTACACGCTGCTCTTCGCGATCATGATTTCAAATCTGCTGGCGATATTGCTTCAGAGCCTGGCGCTGAAGCTGGGCGTTGCGACGGGCAGGGATCTGGCGCAGTTGTGCCGTGAGCGCACCAGTTTGAGAGTCAGCGTGGTGCTGTGGCTCATGGCCGAGATTGCGATTGTGGCCTGCGATCTGGCAGAGGTGATTGGTTCTGCGATTGCGCTGAAATTATTGTTTGGCATTCCGCTGATTTGGGGCGTGATGATTACGGGGCTCGACGTGCTGGTGATTCTGCTGTTGCAGAGCCGAGGGTTCCGGTATCTTGAGGCGCTGGTGATTACGCTGATCGGCACGATAGCGGCGATGTTCGCGGTGGAGATGTGGCTCTCAAAACCGAATATGGGCGCGGTAGTGTTGAATTTGTTTGTACCGCACAGGTCGATTGTGACAGATCCGGGGATGCTGTTTATCGCGATTGGAATATTGGGCGCGACCGTGATGCCGCACAATTTGTATCTGCACTCGTCGATTGTGCAGAGCCGGAAATATTTGCGAACCGCGGCGGGCAAACGCGATGCGATCAAGCTGGCGAGTATTGATTCGGCGCTGGCGTTGACGCTGGCGCTCTTTGTGAATGCGGCGATCTTGATTGTGGCGGCGGCGGTTTTCAATCGCAGCGGGCACTTTGAAGTGGCGGCGATTGAGGATGCGTATAAATTATTAAGTCCGCTGCTGGGCGTGGCGGGAGCGAGCACTCTCTTTGCTGTGGCGCTGTTGGCGAGCGGGCAGAACTCTTCGATTACGGGAACGCTGGCCGGTCAGGTGGTGATGGAGGGGTTTGTGAATTTGCGCGTGGCCCCCTGGCTCAGAAGGATGATTACGCGCGGGCTTGCGATTTTGCCGACGGTGATTGTGGTGTGGCTGATGGGCGAAGAGGGAACAGAAAAACTGCTGCTGCTGAGCCAGGTGATTTTGTCGATGCAGTTGAGCTTTGCCGTGGTGCCGCTGGTTTACTTTACGAGCAAGCCGGAGATGATGGGCGAGTTTGTGAATGCGCGGTGGTTGAAGTGGATGGGATGGACGGCGGCAGTGCCGATTGCGGGATTGAATGGGTGGTTGCTGGTGATGGCGATTTGGGGGTGATTGGAGGTTTTGGTTTAGGAATAAAAGCAGCAAGTCAGCTTGCGCTGCGCGCAAATCAGCGAGTCAGCAAGTCAGCGTGGCAACATTTAATTAACTTAAATATGTAGTTTTTGTTCTGAAATCACATGACAATTTTTTGTGCATAAAATATTGCGGCATCGCGATTGCGTTGCATTTGGACTAACATTATGGGCATGAAGGT
>DAHXOQ010000076.1 GCA_027364815.1 Acidobacteriaceae bacterium
CATCATATGTTTGTCCAAAGGCCTCAAGCGCCATCGCCGTTCCGCGATCGCCAATCGCATGGAAGCCCAACTGGAACCCCAGCTTCGCACGCTCCACCGCCATTTTGTTCAACTCATCTTGCGTGAACTGCGGTAGCCCCGAGTTCTTCGGCTCATCGGCAAACGGCGCCTTCATTGCCGCCGTATGAGAGCCCAGTGACCCATCCATGAACCCCTTCAGCATTCCCGTATGCAGCATTGGATCATTTTGATCATGATGCGCGCGCATCTTCACCAACTCATCCACAGGCGCTACAAAAGGTAGCCACTCAGAAATACGCAAATTCAGTTGTCCCGCTTTTTCAAGTTCTTCGTAGACCAAAAAATCCTGCCACTCGCTGAAATCCTGCACGCTCGTCACGCCATGCGAGAGCGCATCAAGCATCGTCAACTGCGCGCCCTTCACCCGCTCCTCGTGGCTGGGCGGCGGGATGATTTTGTAAATAAGTTCTTGCGCGGATTCGCGCAGGATTCCGGTGGGGTTGCCGCTTGCATCGAGATCAATCGCCCCCCCCTCAGGCGGCGTTGTCTTTCCCGTAATTCCCGCCGCCGTCAACGCAGCCGTATTCGCAATCGCAATATGTCCATCAATGCGATCAAGAAAAGTCGGATGATCCCCAGTCACGCGATCCAGATCCTGCCTTGTAGGCAGCACCACTGCCGCCCAAAGCGTATGGTCCCAATTTCCGCCGATCAGCCAATGTCCCGCCGGAGCAGTCTTTGCCGCTTCTTCAATCTGCTTCAGCATCGCCGCCAGTGATGGCGTCCCGGTCAGGTCAATATGCTGCTTAGTCCGTCCCGCTCCGCCCAGGTGCGTGTGCGCATCGTTGAGTCCCGGAAAAATCGCTGACTTCACGCTCGCCGCTGGCTCACTCATCCGCTTGAAGTCGCGCACAATCGTATGCGGGTCAGCGAGGGCCAGAATCTCCTTCGTCGTACCAATCGCCTGCACCTTCCCATTGCGCAGCGCAATCGCCTCCACCACCTGCGGCTTTCCCTCAGCCAATCCAACGCCCGTGTAAATGCGTGCGTTGATAAAGATGAGATCCGGCCCAGAATACTTGGCATTGGTTTGAGCGGAGAGTGCAAGCACTGATGTGCAAATGCAGAGAGCGAGCGCGGCAAAACGAATCTTAATCATTCTAGGATGCTGTCATAGTTGACGGTATGGTTTCAAGAGGAACACGAAATACTGACAAGGCAAGGCAAAAGTTTGAAGTGCCCCCCTTGCAATTTCTTGTCATGCAATGGAAACGGGGTTAGTTCAACATATGGAATCAAAGAGGTAATAGAAATCTCTTCTGTGTATATCGGCGGAGTGGGAAACATGCCGTCACATGGGACGGTGCATGCTGGGCTACCCAATCTCAAAACAGCTTTAATTTCTTGTGTCGGAGCGGAATTGATTTGCGTTTGCGTAACCCACCTTTGGAAGCCCATGGCGTTCACCTTAATGGTGTAACTTCCCGGCATTAATTCAAAGCTAACCTGCCCAACATTGTCTGTTTTAGTTCCAAAAGAAATTGAATGGTCGCTGGATTCAACGTGCGTTGTTGCGTTAGGAATTACTGCTCCACTTGGGTCGGTGACTGTCAGGACCAGATTCGTCTTCACAGGCTCTTGCGCTGCCAGCACCGATGCGGCGCAAAGAATCACAAGCGCGAGAATACGTAACTTCGCCATGCAATGAGATTGTCATAGATAACTGAGCTAATCAAGTAAACTCGGAAAAATTACTGAATCGCCGCCCAATCCGTCATCGCCAGCACCATCAGCAAAATCCTTCTCAGCGCCAACTCGCGCCCCATCGCCGAAGACCATTCATGCCTCGTATGCGCCCCACCGCCATCACCCCCGGCGCCCATCGAGAGCGCAGGCACACCGATCGACAACGGCAAATTCGCATCCGTCGAACCCAATCTCTGCTCCGTGCGCAAACTCAAATGCCGGTCAACCGCCCGTAGCGTCTCCAGCAGCGGACTCTCGGCCGGCAATCGCGCCGCCGGCCGGTCGCCGATCTTATCAATACTGAACGTCAACACATCGCTCTCCGGATTGTAATTCGCCCGTGCCGCCTGCTGGACATTTACCTCGGCAATCGCCTCTTCAACTGCGCGGTTTACCTCGACCTCCATACGAATCAACTGCTGCGGACTCGTCGACCTCAGATCGACGCTCGCCCGCGCGAACTCCGGAATAGAGTTCACGCTCGTTCCGCCTTCAATCGTTCCAATATTGAGCGTCGATCTTGGCTCCTCCAGCAACTGAACCCGGTTTAGCAGATTCAGCGCCTGTGCCAACGCCAGAATCGGATTCGGTTTTCCAAAATCAGAAAAACTATGCCCACCCGGTCCTTTAATCGTGATGCTGAGCCGCCTGCTTCCTAGTGCCTGTGTCACAGCCTGCTCAGTCCCCGCGCCATCTAGCACAATGTGCGCAGCAATCCTGCTCGCTATCGGATTCTGATGATAGAGCCAGCGAACTCCGCGCAAATCACCCTCGCCCTCTTCGCCGACATTCGCCATAAAAATCAGCGGCACCGGCACCGGAATCCGCGCCTCAACAATTGCATGTGCAATCGCAAGCATCCCAACCAGGCCCGCAGCGTTGTCGCTCGCTCCAGGCGCAGTCAGCACATCCTCTTCAAGCTTCGGTTCCAGTTTCGTATCGGCAGGAAAGACCGTATCCAGATGCGCCGAGAGCACAATCACCGGCCCCGTGCTCTCCGGTGGCAGATTCTGCGCAGGCCACATCGCAAAAACATTTCCAATCTCGTCCGTCTGAACCTTGCTGAGTCCGGCATAATGAAAACGATCCGAAATCCATGCGCTTCGTGCCGCTTCGCCAAATGGAGGCGCTGGAATCTTCACCACCTCCACCTGCCAATCCATAATCTTCTGCTGATTTTGATGGATCCAGTTGAAGGCCTCGTGTACGGGCCGCAACGCAGCCAGCGCTGTCACGCGCGCAAATGCAGTACTGTTTTTGATTTTTCTATCGAGTCCACGCTCGCTCCCCGCTCGTTCGTCAGAAAGTATCGCTGCAATATCCATGCGCGTTGAAGCGGCAGCAGCTTCTTCCGGCTTGGGTTTGCGCATCGACTTGGGAGTGAAGAACACAACTCCAGCCTAGCAGGGTTTTTTGTGAATGAGCTCGCGCAAATTCGATATGCGAACCAAATTATTCCTCATCTGTACCGTCATACTCTACCGAATGTAGAAACAGTCCACTCGCTGGAGCCGTCGGCCCCGCTGCACTCCGGTCCCGCGCCTCCAAAATTTCAGCAATAGCCTCCGGACTAATCTGCCCGCGCGCTGCATCTAGCATTGTCCCAACCAGATTTCGGACCATATGGTGCAAAAATCCACTCCCGCGCACGCGATAAATCAGCAGCTTCGCCTCACTTTGTGTCAGAAAAGAATCAGGCTCGCCAAAAAATGGCTGAATCTGTTCCGTTGTCCACGCAGAAGAAAAAATCGTGCGGACCGTCGACCTTGCCACTCGCTCCTGCTCTGGTATTTCCAACTTCTGGCTTTCTTCCCTACGTTGCGTCAGGTCCGGGTCACTCGCCGCAAAACTCAAAAAATCATGCCTTCCAACAAAAGCTTTTGCCGCCTGGTTCAGTTTCTCAATATCGAAGGACCACTGGCAGGCATAAACATAAGGCGCAAGAAATGGTGGGCAAATCTGGCTCTGGTAAACCCGATAAATGTAACTCTTCGCCACTGCCGAGTGCCGCGCATGAAATGTGCCCCCAACCTTTTTCGCTTCAAGCACTCGAATCGAATCCGGCAGCGTCCTGTTCAACTCCATTCGCAAATTCTCAGCAGGGATCGGTACTGTTAATTCAAAGCTCGCCACCTGGCCCAGCGCATGAACCCCGGCATCTGTCCGCCCCGATCCTTGTGGCAGCGGCCCCTCACCTGTCACCCGCCTCAACGCTTCCTGCAATTCGCCCTGCACCGTAATTTCATTCGGCTGAATCTGCCATCCTTTGTAACCAGTCCCGTCGTAGGAGAGGGTAACCTTCCAATTTTGCGCAATTGGAGCCAATCGCGCAAAATCAACTTCAATTTCTGAGGAAATCTCAGCACTCAAATTGCTTCCTGATCCCATCCCCAAATCACCTTCCAAATTCAAGCTTACGCGGCCATGGGCGCCCTGGGCGAATTGCCTGCTAAAGAATTGGTTCTAAAGCGACGGAGCGAGTCAGAGCATTCAGCTATACTTAAGTTTCTGCAATCTCTTAAAGCCGTCACTACTCGCGTGGAACTTTCAGAACCGGTTGCGCGTACTAAGAGAGAGAAACAAAAGAATGTAGCGGGCCGTGGAATCTTTTTGATCGGCCCAGGTCGTTGTCCCAGCGAAGCTCAGGGAGCCGGAAGGCAATCTGCGACTTCTAAAGGACTTCGGGCGTCTAAAGTACAGGCACCCCCACAGGCCTCAACGATTCGTAGATTCACCTGGAGACATGCAACATGCATTTTCAGAGTCTTTCTGTGTTTGAGCATCAAAAAACAATTCAACGTCCACGCTCCAGCGAAAAATTGCGCGCAATGGCGGTGCTTTTTCTCACCCTCCTGGCCGGACTACCGGCAATGAATGCCCAACAGGCCGTCCAGCAAGCTCAGCAGGCACCCAGCAAATCGGCTTCTGACTTGCCCACAGAGCCCGCGCCCGCGCTCACCCAGCCGCTCGATCTGCGCGCAACGCAGCGCGACTTTTCAAAGCCGGCAGGTAGATTGCTAGGCAATCCCATTGCCCCCTATCTGCCCACCACTGTTGCCAAGTCGAGCTTCATGAATTCACCGCGGCTCGGCGACCTCGTCAAGGACGGCAAAATTTATCTCTCCCTCTCCGACGCACTCGCACTTGCCCTCGAGAACAACTACGACATCGCAGTCTCCCGTTACTACATGGACCTGGCTGACCTCGACATTCTGCGCTCCAAAGCTGGGCAGTCGCTGCTTGGATCTGGTGCCATAGTGAACACGCAAACTCAGGGTGGATACACCTCGACCGTAGGAACTGGCGGCGGTCCGGGTGGGACGGCTGGTGGTACGGCGGCTGGTACAGGCGGTTTGACCATTACTGCATCTGGCGCCGGCCCCATTCCAGAGCAGACAGATCCATCGGTGACTGCGGCAGTTTCATTTGACCGGCAGCGAACTGTTGCCTTTAACGCCTTTAGCCCCAGTGCTGCCACAAACACAAACACATACAACTTTGCTTACACACAAGGCTTTGTCACTGGCACAAATTTCCAGCTCACCTTCAACAACTCTTACACAACCACTGACAACCCGATTTCAGAGTACTCGCCTCTCTTGCAATCAACTTACAAAGCGACAGTCACGCAACATCTGCTTCAAGGCGCTGGAATCTGGGTGAACAAGCGCTACGTCTATCAGGCCATTAACAACCGCCGCATTACCGACTCCACCTTCCGCCAGCAAGTGCTTTACACGGTCAACCAGGTGGAGAACATTTACTGGGGCCTGGTAAACGCATACGAGGATGTGCAAGCCAAGGAACGCGCGCTTGAACAGAGCAGCAAACTCGCCTCTGACAACCGCAAGCAGTTGGAGATTGGCACCCTTGCTCCGCTCGATGTTGTGAATGCAGATTCAACCGTTGCGACTGACAAGCAAAATTTGATCAGCTCCCAGAGCACGCTGAATTATCAGCAGCAGATTCTCAAGCAGGCCATTGCTCGCAACTTGAATGACCCCCTTCTGGTTGCAGCGGCCATCATTCCCACCGATAGAGTCAGCACTGAGGAAATTCCCGAAGAAAAACTCTCCGTTGAAGAACTCGTTCAGGAGGCCTTCACGAAGAGACCGGAGCTTGAACAGGCCGTTCTGACGCTCAAGAATAATGAGATATCGGTGAAAGGTGCAAAGAACGGATTGCTGCCAACAGTAGATATTTATGGCTATCTTGGTGGCAGTGGTTTGGCTGGTCAGGAAAACCCAAATTGCGCAAAAAACCCGTTTGGTGGATGCACACCACCGGCAGATCTTACGATTGGCGGTTATGGTACTGCTGTAAAAAATGCATTCAACAACTCTGCCCCTGACAAGGGAATTGGCTTCAATGTCACCATCCCGATTCGCAACCGTCCAGCGCAAGCCATGCAAGCGGAGGCGCTCATCGAGTACCGTCAGGCAGAATTGAAACTAGAGCAGCTCTACACCCAGATCCGTATCAACGTGGTGAACGCGCAATACGCTCTTACCAATGATCGCGCACAGGTCAAAGCAGCCATTGCCGCACGTGACTTCAACCAGCAGAGTCTCGACGCTGAAATCAAGAAGCTCCACCTCGGCGCTTCAACCACGGCTCTCGTCCTGATGCAGCAACGCAGCCTCTCCGCTGCAGAAAACGCCTTGCTGCAGGCCACAGCAACATACGCAAAGGATCGCGCAGGCCTCTATCAAACTCTGGCAACTACCCTCGAGCATTACGGTATCAATCTGGTCGATACGGCAGCCGGTGTAGTCAATGCAGTCCCTGTCATCCCAGGCCTCGAACCGGCTAAACCTGCACCTGCACAAGCTAAGTAACTTCACACATTTGCAATACAAAGGCCCGGCTCATGCCGGGCCTTTGCTTTTAGAAATGGTGTATTGAATTCAAGAACTAACGAACTGCCACCTGATCAAGCAAATCAAAAAATTCCGGAAAACTGATCGCTGCAGATTCCGCGCCCTGAATCAATGTCTCTCCACTCGCACGCAATGCCGCCACGCTGAAGGCCATCGCAATACGGTGATCGCCGCCTGTGTCAATCGTCGCTCCATGAAGCCGCTGACCGCCCGGCACATCGAGTCCGTCTTCAAACTCCTCAACTTCGGCGCCCATCGCGCGCAGATTTTTCGCCACCAGGGCAATACGGTCAGACTCCTTCACGCGCAACTCCTTCGCATCGCGTATCCGGATTCCTCCGCTCGTGTAAGGTGCAATCGCGGCCAGCACCGGCAACTCGTCAATGAGTTGCGCCGCATTTGATCCGCTGATTTCAGTCGAACCCAAACCTTCTTCAGGAGAAGTGATCCGCACCGTCCCAATCAGCTCCGAGTGCTTCTCTTCAATGTGCAACACCTGTACTTGCGCGCCCAGCGCGGCAAGTACATCGAGCAGTGCGGCGCGTGTAGGATTCAACCCGAGATAATCAATAATCAACGTCGACCCGGGGAAGAGCGTCGCAGCCGCAAGAAAAAATGCAGCCGAAGAAATATCCCCCGGAACCTCAGCCTCAATCGCATGCAACTGCTGTGGGCCCGCAATCGAGACGGAATCTATTGTGCGGCTCAGCGTAGCCCCAAAGGCGCGTAGTGCAAGCTCGCTGTGATCTCTTGTCCGGATCGCTTCGCGCACGGTTGTTTCACCCGCAGTTTGCAAACCGGCAAGCAGCACGCAACTCTTCACCTGCGCGCTCGGAACCGGCGTCGTAAAATCAATCGCCTTCAGCGGCCCGCCAAAAAGCGTCAGTGGCGCGTGGCCTTCACTCAGCGTCAATCGTGCGCCCATCAACTCCAGCGGCTTCTGAATCCTACCCATCGGCCGCCTTGAGAGCGATGCGTCGCCAATCAGAGAGAAGCGCCCCTCCTGCGCGGCCAGCAATCCACTCAGCATGCGCATCGTCGAGCCGGAGTTCCCGCAATCGAGCGTCGCGTTACTAGTTTGAACTTTGCCACCCACACCAGTCACTTCAATCGCGCCCTCGCCAATTTTCTCGACCGTCGCGCCGAGCTGACTCATGCACACAAGCGTCGAGGCGCAATCCGCACCCGTCGAAAAATTTGTAAAGCGTGACGTACCCTCGGCAAATGCGCCGAGCATCGCGTAACGATGGCTGATGGATTTGTCGCCGGGAAGCCGTAGGCTACCAGAGATGCCAATGGCTGGCTGAATCAGGCGTTCTTGTGTTTGAGCGTGCAAAGGGACTCCGATTTTTTCTCTGTCTTTGAGTTTATCGAATCAGGGTACCTTGCGTTTGTCTTTGCTGCTTACTCCGCGCCCAACTCACGCACAATTGCAACTGACGCCGAAGCTCCCACCCGATTCGCGCCCGCTTCCAGCATCGTGCGCACGTCCGCGAGCGTCCTGATGCCGCCAGAAGCTTTCACTCCCGAGCGCGCTCCAGCCACTCCACGCAGCAGCGCAACATCCGCCGCCGTCGCTCCGCCAGAAGAAAATCCAGTCGACGTCTTCAGGAAATCCGTGCCCGCCTGAATCGCAATCTCCGCGCCGCGCAGTTTCTCTTCCACGCTCAGCAGGCAAGTTTCAAGAATCACCTTGAGGATTGCGCCGTTGTGATGGGCAACATGGGCCGCTGCACGGATATTCCGCTCCACCGCCGCATGCTCGCCGCTCTTCAGCAACCCAATCGGAATCACCATATCCAACTCGCGCACTCCAAGTTTCACTAGCGCAGCCGCCTCCTGCCTCAGAGTCGAGACAAGCCCCGCACCCAGAGGAAATCCAATCACTACTCCAACTGGAATTCCGCTTCCATTCATGCGCGCCACAACCGTCGAAGCCCAGCATGGGTTCACCATCGCACAAGCAAAGCGATAGCGAATCGTCTCATCGCAAAGTTTTTCAATTTGCAGGTGCGAAGCATCCGGTTTCAGAAGTGTGTGGTCAATGACGGCGGCGAGAGATTGCCAATTTGCCAAGGCACTCGCTGCAAATCCCGCTGCATCGAAGCTGCCATAGTCAAATTCAAGTTCGGCTGTATTGATTGGTCGCGGCACCGGCATTTACTGAAACTCCTTCATCTGCAATCGGGCAAGCAATGCCGACTAAAAACTCACGGGATGCCGCCCGGAGAATGAGTATACGGCATTCATTTGACGCAACTGTGAATCCGCCATCACGTTTGTTGGTTAAGCGGTTCATGGTCGTGACTCTACTTCTATTAGACGTCAGGGAGTATAAACAAGGCGCAAAGATATGAAGGTTTATTTGCTTCCTTCAACGGGAAATAGGCAAATATCCGGCAGATTTCGATAGCGCTCAGCAAAATCCATCCCATATCCGATCACAAACAGGTCAGGAATCGAAAAACCCACGTAATCCGCCTCAATTTTCTCAATCCGCCGCGATGGCTTATCAAGCAACGCCGCAATGCGCAGCGACTTCGGCCTCTGTTGCAGAAATAGTTTGCGCAGGTACGAGAGCGTCAAACCGGTATCCAGAATATCTTCCACAATCAGCACATTTTTGCCTTCTATCGGCTGGTCCAGATCCTTGATCATCTTCACCGCGCCCGACGAACGTTGCCCCTTGCCATAGCTCGAGACCGCGACAAAATCAAAGGTCGCATCCACATCAATCGTGCGCGAAAGATCGGCCAGAAAAGGAGCTGCCCCTTTCAAAACTCCAACCATCACCAGCTTTTCATCGCCCAGATCGTTGGTAATCTGTGCGCCCATTTCAGCAATGCGCTCGGCAATTTGTTGGCGTGAATACAGGACTTCAAGACCGGCAGAGATCGACTGGCTCATGCACACAGTATCGCCCAATCGGAGAACCATTCGCGAATTTCCTGCTGTGTAAAACCCGGCAACAATCCTTCGCCTCATCTCCAGGCGCATCCACTTCATACTCTGCACAACCCGCGCCATCTATACTTTAAGTAGCATGATTCCTTACCTGCATATCTTTGGATTTTCCATCCCTACCTTCGGCTTGATGATCTGGGCTGGCACCATGTTGGCCGCCTGGATGATGGACCGCAACTTCCGCCGCCAGAACCTCAAGGATGACGCCATCACCATCGTCGCCATCACCCTCGTTGCCGGCATCGTTGGCGCCAAGCTCTGGCACGTCCTAGACACCCCTTCAGAATTCCACAACATGGGCTGGAGAGTCCTCTGGGATACAGGTGGCTTCGCATGGTTCGGCGGAATGACCTTCGGTATCACCGCACTTCTCCTACAAGGACGGTTCTCCAAAATCGGCGCATTGCGTATGCTCGACCTCGCCGCACCCTCTGCAGCCATTGGATATGGCGTTGGTCGCATCGGCTGTCTCCTCTCAGGCGACGGATGCTACGGCATCCCAACAAGTCTTCCTTGGGGAATGAGCTTTCCCAATGGAATTGAGCCTGTCTACGTCCACGTCCATCCCACACCCCTCTACGAGTTCCTGACCGCCATGCTGATTGCCGGATGGCTCTGGTGGCGCGGCTCCAAAAAATACGGCACCGGAGAAATTGTCGGGCATTACCTCCTCCTTGCTGGCACCGCGCGCTTTCTCGTCGAGTTTCTTCGCCGCAATCCCCACGTCCTCTGGGGGCTCTCCAACGCTCAACTCGCCAGCCTGGGTTCAGTTGTGCTCGGAATTTTGCTCATCGTATATGCGCGGACAAGAAAGCCCATAAATCTGGAATCCGCCGCTTGACTCATCTCTGAATTTTGTCAGGACGAAAAAACGCAAGTTAAATGTAATCAATCGCTCACAGATAAAACATCAACCTATAGCCGCTTCAAAAACGCCTGTGCCTCCGCCAATCTCGGAAACAGTTTCTCATCCGCGCGGAACGCCGCAGAGTGCACACATCGCCTTGTACCCTTCATTCGCACGGGGTGTTTCAAGTGCAGCATCTCATGGTAAAGCAGATACTCAATCGCATACCTCGGGCTCGAAGGCCGGTCAAAAACCTTGCTCACCACGATCGTATTGTGCGCCGCGTCATAATGCCCCAGCGAGCGCTTCGAAGTATGCTCGCTCCACGTCAACTGCGGCCTGCCCAGCAGCCCATGAAAAAATCGCACATTCAATTCGTCAAAAATATTTTCCAGATTGTAAAAACGCCCTTCAGATCCGAACAATTTCTTGCTCCCGCGAATTCGCCGTATCTGTTCCGTCTGCTGGCTTACCAC
>DAHXOQ010000077.1 GCA_027364815.1 Acidobacteriaceae bacterium
AGGCCGGCGTTGGTGAGGTGTGCGGCGATGCGTGAGCCCATGGTTCCTGCGCCGAGTACGGCGGCACGCTTGATCAAGAAAGGCTGAGTGGAAGGAGAAACGCTCATGAAGCCCTCAATTCTGATACGGAGATGACGTAATGAATGCGGAAAATTTTGAGAAACTAAACCGAACGAAGCATAGTTTGCGAGATGGATAAGGGTCAAGTAGCGAGCGTACCCAAGAATTAAGACACGATATTGATGGGTCAGTTTGGTTTTATGACAAAAGCAGCAAGTCAGCTTGCGCTGCGCGCAAATAGCAAGTCAGCAAGTCAGCGGGTGCTGCGCGGAAATAGCTAGTCGGCGGGTGTGTTGGTGCACTGAGATTATGCTGGCCCACCCTTCGCGTTAGAACGAGAGAATGTGGAACTGATGTTTGTAGGATGAAGAAAAGACAACCGCGGATCCAAAGAATGGATCAGGATTCGATGAAAAAGCTGGTTTGCAGAGTGGAAGGCGACAAACTACCGTTGAGCCCGGTAGTCTAAGTAGTGAAGAGATGATGTTGAAGGCCGTTACCTACCGCACAAGACAGCCACACATAGCAGTCCAAGGAGAACAAATGGGCGCACCGCGCTTGATGAGAGATATTTTGCTGATGATGATATTTTGCGCTCTGACGGGAAGCGTGCAGGCGCAGGATTTGAAGAGCTTTGAGAAGCGGATAACGACGAAGGTGCTGCCGAATGGGCTGACACTGTTGATTTGCGAGCGGGCAGAGGCTCCGGTCTTCAGCTATACGACGTTTGTGGATGCCGGTGATGTGGATGATCCTGGCGGGCAGAGCGGGATTGCGCATATGTTTGAGCACCTGGCTTTCAAGGGGACGGATGAGATTGGGACGACGGATTATGCGGCGGAAGAAGTTGCGCTGGCAAAGGTAGAGAAGGCGTATGCCGCGTATGATTTTGAATTCAGAAAAAGAGTTGGTCGCGACGAGACGAAGCTGAAGGAGTTGAAAAAGAGTTTTGACGAGGCGGTGGCCGAGGCGCAGAAATATGTGGTGCCGAACCAGTTCAGCGAGATAGCGGACCGCAATGGGGCAGTTGATTTGAATGCGAGCACGGGGTTGGACGAGACGCAGTTTTTCTGGAGCATGCCGGAGAACCGGCTGGAGCGGTGTGCGTATCGGGAGAGCAGCCGACTGACGCACACGGTGCCGAGGGAATTCTACAAGGAGCGCGACGTGGTGGTGGAAGAGCGGCGGATGCGGACGGATTCGAATCCGATTGGGCGGATGCTGGAACAGTTTGCTGCGACGGCGTATGTGGCGCACAACTATGGACGCAGCAGCATTGGATGGCCGAGCGAAGTGGGGCAGATCAGCGCGACGGAGGCGATGGAGTTCCACAAGAAATATTATGTGGGGTCGAACATTGTGGTGGCGGTGGTAGGGGATGTGAAGGCGGAGACGGTGATGCCGATGCTGGAGAAGTATTTCAGCAAGGTGCCTGGTGGCGCGAAGCCGGAGGAGATGGCGACGGTTGAACCGAAGCAGTTTGCAGAGAAGTCGGTGGTGATCCGGGAGAAGACGCAGCCGTTTTATATTGAGGGTTACCACAGGCCGGATTACCGGGATAAGGACGATGCGGTGTTTGATGCGATCCAGGATATTTTGTCGAATGGCAGAGTGTCGCGGATGTACCGGTCGCTGGTGAGGGACGAGCAGATTGCGGCAGTGGCGGCGGGGTTCAGCGGATTCCCGGGGTCGAAGTATCCGGGATTGTTTGCGCTTTACGCGGTGCCGTTGCCGGGTCACAAGCCGGAGGAGATGCGTGCGGCGATCCATAAAGAAATTGCCAAGCTGCAAACGACGGATGTGTCGGATGAGGAGCTGGCAAGCTTCAGGACGCGGGCACGCGCGGATTTGCTGAGGGGTTTGGCGGATAACCAGGGATTGGCGAATGATCTATCGGAGTATCAGACGCGGTATGGAGATTGGCGGTATTTGTTTACGCAGTTGGATAAGTATGATGCGGTGACGAAGGCGGATATCAGGCGAGTGGCGAACGAGATATTTGTGCCGAGCAACCGGACGTGGGCCGAGATTGAGTTTGAGGATGCGAAGAAGCAGGAATCCAAACAACCGGCGGAAGAACAGCCAGCGGCAAAAACTGAAGGAGCAAAGTAATGAGAAAGAAATTGATGCGTTGCGTCTTCTTGAGTGTTGCGCTGGCGGGGATATCTGGTGGGTTGATCGCAGCGCAGGATGCGCCGAGTCAGTCCGGAGCACAGGCGAAGCCGTGGGAGAAGATTCCGATACCACCGCTGAAGGAGTTCAAGCCGCAGATGGCGAAGCGGATTGAATTGAAGAATGGGATTGTGGTGTTTTTGCAGGAGGATCATGAGCTGCCGTTTGTGAGCGGATCGGTGTTGATGCGTGGCGGATCACGCGATGAGCCAGCGGCGAAGCTGGGTCTTGTGGCGCTGCTGGGCGAGACGTGGCGGACGAGCGGGACGGCGAAGATGGACGGCGATGCGATGGATGATTTGCTGGAGTCACATGCGGCGAAGATAGAGACGAGCGGCGGGATTGCAACGACGACGTTGAGTTGGGATTGCCTGAAGGGGGATTTTGACCAGGTCTTTGGACTGACAGTTGATTTGCTGCTGCATCCGAAGTTCAGCAAGGAGAAGTTGCAGTTGGCGCAGCAGCAGCTGGCGACGGGGATTGTGCGGCGCAACGATGATGCAGATGAGATTTTGGGGATTGAATCGCAGAAGCTGGTTTATGGGGCGAAGAGCCCGTATGCGCGGCAGGTGGAGATTGCGAATGTGATGGCGGTGACGCTGGATGATCTGTCGGCATGGCAGAAGAGGGTTGTGCAGCCGGCGAATATGATGATCAGCGTGAGCGGGGATTTTGATTCTGCGGCGATGGAAGCGAAGTTGCGAGCGGCGCTGGAGGGATTGCCGAGAGGGGAGAAATTTGTCAGCGCGAAAATCGAGTTCCCCGCTGTTGTGCCGGGAATTTATTTTGTGAACAAGGAAGATGTGAACCAATCGAAGATTGCGATTGTGGGATTGGGGACGGAGCGGAACAATCCTGATCTTTATGCGATTGCGGTGATGAATTCCCTTTTTGGCGAGGGGTTCAGTTCGCGATTGATGCAGGAGATCAGAACGAAGCTGGGACTCAGCTATGATGTGAGCGGGAATTTTGGCGCGAGCTGGGATCATCCGGGGGCCTTCCGCGTGGAGGCAGGAACGAAGAGCGCGACGACGGTGCAGACGGTGAGAGCGCTTGAGGATGAGATTAAGGAGTTATCGAGCGCGCCGGTGACGCAGGAAGAAGTGAAGACGGCGAAGGACCAGATATTGAACTCGTGGATTTTTGAATTTGATACGAAGGATAAGGTTCTTGGCGAAGAGGTTAGGCTGGAATTTTATGGGTATCCGGCGGATTACCTGGAGAAGTACAGAGCGGGAATTGAAGCAGTGACGCCCAAGGATGTGGAGCGTGTGGCGAGGAAGTATGTTCACCTGGATTCGCTGGCGGTGCTGGTGGTGGGAAATGAGAAACAGATCACTCCGGCGCTGAGCACACTGGGGCCGGTGAAGGCGCTGGATATTACGATACCGATGCCGAAGGGGATGGAGACAGAACAATGAGCGCGAAAAGATTGATGGATGCAGGTGTGGAGATAGAGCGGCCGGAGAGTTGCGTGATTGGCGATGAGGTGATGGTTGAGGCGGGTGCGGTGATTGAGCCGTTTGTGCAACTGCTGGGGAAGACGCGGGTGGGCGCGGGGACGCGAATCCGGTCGTTCACAGTGGTGGAGGATTGCGAGATTGGAAGGAACGTCCTGATCCGGCAGAGTTGTGTGCTGGAGGAGAGCACGGTGGAGGATGGCGCGAAGATTGGGCCGTTTGCGCATTTGAGGCCGGAGAGTCACATTGGAGCGGATGCGCATATTGGAAATTTTGTGGAGACGAAGAAGTCGCGGATTGGGAAGGGCGCGAAGGCGAATCACCTGGCGTACATTGGCGATGCCGAGGTGGGCGAGGGCACAAATATTGGAGCGGGAACGATTACCTGTAATTATGACGGCGCGAAGAAACATGCGACGAAGATTGGTAAGGGTGTTTTTGTGGGGAGCAATTCGACACTGATTGCGCCGCTGACGATTGGAGATGGTGCGTATATTGGTGCGGCTTCTTGTATTCCGAAGGATGTTCCGGCGGATGCGCTGGCGGTGGGTAGAGCGAGAGAGATGGTGAAAGAGGGATGGGCAAAGACAAGGAGAGAAAAGAACGCGAAGAAGTGAGTTTTACTATAGAGGACTTTATTGGAATCCCAGGCACTGGCCGTGCAGCGGGCGCGCCTTCGGCGCACAAACATTGATGGTTTTAGTTTCTTCTGTCCCACCCTCGCGCTAGAAAGAAGCGCGAGAATGGTGCGCGCAGTTTTGGGTTAATGAAGAAGAAGCAAACGCAAAAGCAACTGCAGATCCTTCGACTTCGCTCAGGATGACAAGCAACATTATTGGAAGACAGAAAAATTAGATGGTTAGTGCTCGAGGCAGATTTTCAGGGCAGCTTTCTATTTATTTTTGGCGAGGGGCATTGCGGCGGAGACGGTGTCAGTCAAACCTTCGTGCAGGAGTAGGCTTTCGGCACCGATGGTGAGGAGATAGGCGCGCTTGGGCAGGGCGTCGTAGAGGTCGCGCGAGAGTGCGAGCAATTCAGCGGCGTGGAAATGGTGGGACGCGGGCTGGACAGTTCCTGGAGTTGGCTCGACGATCCGCAAATTTACTTCACCGGCAGGCGAGTCGGTACAGCAATCAAGAAAGATGACGGATTCGGATGAGGCGATCTCGGCGGCGAATTCCGGCGTCCACTGGGTGGCGGAGATGACGACGGCGAGCGCGCGGCCATCTTGCGTCAATTCTCTAATGCAGTCATGCGCTTCGTTGGCGAGTTCAAGGCCGATGCCATCATCGGAACGCAGGGGGTTGCCACATGCGAGGACGAGGCACTTTTTGCGAGCAGCGGAAACCGAGCCGTTCATAGCTATACCCCTGTGCGAGACCATCTTTCAACAACTTCAGTTTCGCTGAGCAAGATCGAGAAAGTTTCCTTGAGAGTCGAGGAGTTCGATCTTCAGCGGCATTTTTCCGAAGGCGTGGGTGGAACAACTGAGGCATGGGTCAAAGGTGCGGACGACAGCCTCAATGCGGTTGAGGATGCCGTCGGTCATTTTGCCGCCGCGGACAAAGTGGCGCGCGGTTTGGAGTATGCCCTGGTTCATGGCGTTATTGTTTTGTCCGGTGGCGATGACGAGATTGGCCCAGGTTATTTTTCCGTTCTCATCGACTTTGTAGTTGTGCATGAGAGTGCCACGGGGAGCTTCGGCCTGGCCTGCGCCCTCGAGGCGGTTGACACCTGCGGTGGCGCGGATGTGCTTGTCGAGGATATTTGGATCGTTGAGAATGTGCTCGATTTTTTCGACGCCGTAGAGCATGTCAATGAGCCGCGCGTAGTGGTAGTGGAAGGAGCTGCGCACGGGACCGTTCTCGAGCTGCTTGAATTGGCGGAGCTCGGCGTCGGCAAGCGGAGTGCCCATGGATTTGGCGATGTTGAGGCGGGCGAGCGGGCCGCCGCGATAGCTGCCTTCGGGGTAGCCGAAGGGTTTGTAGTAAGCGAATTTTGTGTAGGAGTAGGGCTCGACCGCTTCGCCGATGAGTTCAGAGAATTTGTGTGCGGTAATGCCGTCGGCAACGATGTTTCCGTTGGCGTCGATGAGGCGGAGCGCGCCGTCAGTGAATTCGACGGATTCGTCTTCATTGATGAGGCCCATGAAGAGGGATGGGAAGTTGGCGAAGTGAGCGATTTCTTCTTCGAAGCGGTAGGTGATTTCTTTGTAGGATTTGAGGGCGAGGTGAACACCGGCGTAGGCTTCGGGGAGCATGGCGAGGATTTCGTCACGCTTGACGGAGCTGAGAGGTTCAGTGACGCCGCCGGGCACGACCCAGCCTGGATGGATGCGTTTGTCGCCGAGGAGTTCAATGATGTGCTGCCCGAAGCGGCGGAGACCGATGCCGGCGCGACCGAGTTCGGGATAAGCGGCAGCGACGCCGAAGAGATGGCGATTGGCGGGGTCGGAGTCCATGCCGAGTAGGAGGTCGGGGGATGCGAGATAGAAGAAGCTGAGTGCGTGCGACTGAACCATCTGAGCGAGGTTCAACATGCGGCGCAGTTGTGCGGCGGTGTGCGGAATCTCGACGGCCATGATGGACTCGCATGCTTTGGCGGAGGCGATGAGATGGCTGACGGGGCAGATGCCGCAGATGCGGGCCATGAGCGCGGGCATCTCGTAAAAGGGACGGCCTTCAGAAAATTTCTCGAAGCCGCGAACCTGAGTGACGTGGAAGTGCGCGTTGTTCACTTCACCACGGGGGTCGAGGTAGAGGGTAATTTTTCCGTGGCCTTCAAGGCGCGTGACGGGATCGATGGTGATTGTCTGAGTCATGGTCATGCTCCAAACCGCGTCATGGCGGAAATGTCCGGCGTTTCACCCGCGATGAGCGCCTTCAGAGTTTTGTAGAAAGTGTCGGCTGAGGGTGGGCAACCGGGCAGGTAGAGGTCGACTTTGACGAACTCGTGAATGGGGCGAACGACCTTGAGCAGCTTGGGAACGACGATGGTGGGAATTTGCTGTTGCAGGGATGCGTTCTCAAGATAAGCGCGTTTGAGGATGGCCTGAGGGCCGATGGGATTGCGCATGGAGGGGACGTTTGCGGTGACGGCGCAATCGCCCATGGCGATGAGGAATTTTGTGTGAGCGCGGACTTTTTTGATTTTGAGTTCGTCGTCGACGGATGCGACAGCGCCTTCAACGAGAGCGAGGTCAACTTCGCCGGGATAGATTTTGGCGTCGACGATTGGCGAGTAGACGAGGTCAACGTACTCGGCGATTTCAAGGATGCGCTCGTCGAGATCGAGGAAAGACATGTGGCAGCCGGAGCAGCCATCGAGCCATACGGTGGCAAGTTTGAGTTTGGTTTTCAAATCGGAATTGCTCATTGGGCCTCCCTCATGAGGTTCAGGTAGGGCAGGAAGTCAGGACGCTTTGGATGCTCGACGCCGACCTTGCCTTTTTCGTAGAGAGCGCCTGTGGGGCAAACCTGGACGCATTTACCGCACTTGGTGCAGCTTGAATTTTTATCGCCCCAGGGTTGCGCGAGGTCGGTGATCACTTTGCAATCAGCGCCGCGACCTTCAACATCCCAAACGTGCGCGCCTTCAATTTCAGCGCAGACACGAACGCAACGGGTGCAGAGAATGCAACGGTTGTGGTCACAAGTGAAGCGCTCATGCGAGGCGTCAACGGCGAGTGCGGGATTGCGATAGGGGAAACGGACGTGAGTGAGGCCGAGTTGCTGCGCGAGAGCCTGGAGTTCGCAGTTGCCGTTGGCAACGCAGACGGCGCAGATGTGATTTCGCTCGGCGAAGAGGAGTTCGAGTATGGTGCGGCGATGCCTGGCGATTCGCTCGGAAGTGGTGGTGACTTCCATGCCTTCTTCAACGCGGGCGACGCAGGCCGGGAGCAAGCGGTTCTGGCCTTTGATTTCAATGAGGCAGAGGCGGCATGCGCCGACATCGCTGAGACCATCGAGGTGGCAGAGGGTGGGAATGTTGATGCCATTTTCACGGGCGACATCGAGGATGGTCTGGTCGGGCCGCGCGCTGACGTCTTTGCCGTCGATGATGAGAGTTTTGATTTCAGTGGCAGCACTCATGCGATCACCTCCGCAGCATGATTGATGTTGCAAACTCCGGCGGTACATCGCTTGTTGACAATGTGGTCCATGTACTCCTGCTTGAAGTAACGCAGCGTGGAGAGTACAGGGTTGGGAGCGGTCTGGCCGAGTCCGCAGAGGCTGGCTTCCTTGACGGTGGAGCAGAGATCGACGAGGAGGTCGAGGTCGTCCATGGTGCCGGAGCCATCGCAGATGCGGGTGAGGAGGGTGTGCATTTGAACAGTGCCGGCGCGGCAGGGGATGCACTTGCCGCAGGACTCAGTCATGCAGAACTCCATGAAGAATTTAGCGACGTTGACCATGCAGGAGGTGTCGTCCATGACGATCATTCCGCCGGAGCCCATCATGGAGCCGGCCTGGATGAGGGATTCGTAGCTGACTTCGATGTCGAGGAGTTCAGCCGGGATGCAACCGCCGGAGGGTCCGCCGGTTTGAACGGCTTTGAAGGTGCGGCCTTCAGGGACGCCGCCGCCGATGCCTTCGACGATCTGGCGCAGGGGCATGCCCATGGGCACTTCGACGAGCCCGGTGTTGCGAATTTTTCCGGTGAGGGCGAAGACCTTTGTGCCTTTGCTTTTTGCGGTGCCGATGGCGGCGAACCATGCGCCACCTTTGCGGAGGATGGTGGGGACGTTGGCGAAAGTTTCAACGTTGTTGATGAGCGTGGGCTTGCCCCAGAGCCCGGAGGCAGCGGGGTAAGGCGGGCGGACGCGCGGAGTGCCGCGAAGGCCTTCAATGGAGGCGATGAGCGCGGTTTCTTCACCGCAGACGAAGGCTCCTGCGCCGAGACGGATCTCGATGTCGAAGTTGAAGGGAGTGCCGCAGATGTTGTTGCCCAGGAGACCACGACGGCGGGCTTCACGCAAGCTGACGGTGAGCCGCGAGACAGCTAGCGGATACTCTGCGCGGACGTAGATGTAACCCTTGCTTGCGCCGACGGCGTATGCGGCGATGGCCATGCCTTCGATGACGCGCTGCGGGTCACTCTCAAGGCCGCTGCGATCCATGAAAGCGCCGGGGTCGCCTTCGTCACCGTTGCAGATGACGTACTTGGTTTCACTCTGCGCTTTGGCGACCATGCCCCACTTGAGTCCGGTAGGATAGCCTCCGCCGCCGCGACCACGGAGGCCGCTCTCGGTGATTTGTTTGATTACGTCTGCAGGACGCATGTCAGTGAGCGCCATGACGAGACCCTGGTAGCCATCGCGGGCAATGTACTCATCGATTTTTTCGGGGTCGATGCGTCCGGAGTTTTCAAGGACGACGTGGTCCTGGTCGTCGAAGTGCTGACGCAGGTCGCATTGGAGTTCAGCGACGGGCGTGGCGCCGAGCGAGTTGATGACAGCGTCTGCGTGCTTGACGGTGACGTGCTGGAGGAGTTGAGCATCAGGCTCGATGAGGACGAGCGGACCGGCGGCGCAGAGTCCCATGCAACCGGTTCTTCGGATGAGGGCTTTTTTGCCGGAAGCGGCGAGAGCGGCTTCGAGTGCGGCTTTGATATCGTCGGAGTGCTGGGAGAGACAGCCGGTGCCCTGACAGACGTTGACTTCGAAATCGAAGAGAAGATTTTCGTTGTGTACGCCCGAAGCAATTTGCTGCAGTTCTTCGAGGTTCATTCGACAGCCCACCTTTCCAGCTCAGCCATCATGTGTTCGGCGTCGCTTTGGCCAAGCAATTCGCCGTCAGTGAGGGCGACGGGTGCACGGCCGCATGCGCCGACACAGCGCGCGGTCATGAGGGAGATATTTCCATCGGGAGTGGTTTGGCCTTGCGAGATGCCGAGCCGCGATTCGGCTTCAGCGAGAAGTTTCTCAGTACCCTTGATATAGCAAGCGGTTCCGGTGCAGATCATGAGGGTGTGCCTACCGGGCGGCTTGAGGCTGAAGTGGTGATAGAAGGTGACGACACCGTAGGCCTGAGAGAGCGGAACGTGCAAGGAATGGGCCACGAATTGGATGGCGTCCGTGTCGAGGTAGCCGAAGGAGGATTGAACGGTGTGCAGTGTCTCAATGAGAGCGGAGCGCGCAAAGCCATGCCGCCGCATCGTTCCATTTACGATTTTCCAACGTTTGTCGTCACTGGGCAGTGGGGGCGGTGAGATAGAGAGCATAGCTCGTCCTCTTTCAATGTTCAGGAGTAAAACTCCATCACTTCCAAGGTTCCAGAGATAACTCCTTCACCATTCGGTGATCCGGCCATGCTCGAAGACAAGATGACGATGCGACTAGAGTATGTCGGACCCAGTTCCTTTATATATGTTGGAGTGTACGGTTGGCGGTGATGATTATCACGGTGTGAAGTAAGCGTTCAATTTTGTGAAAATCAGTGAATAGATGTTCAGATGCGGTCAAAATGGACAAGAGACAGCAAGAAAAGGACCGGGATGCACTCCGGTCCTTTTTTAGTGCGCTGATGTAAGTTGCAAAAACTATGCGCCGATGAATTTAGCGCCCCAGATGAGGAGAGCACCGCCGAGGATGATGCGATAGATGGCGAAGAGGATGAGACCGTGACGGCGGACCCAGTGGAGGAACCACTCGACGACACCGAGGGCAACGATGAAGGAGACGACGAAGCCGATGAGTAGAACGACCCATTTCTCGGAGTTCATGACGACGTGTGCCTGGACAGCTTCACCGGCAGCGATGGCAGCTTTGCCGGGGTGGAGTTCCTTGACGAGCGAGTATCCGGTGGCGGCGAGCATGGTTGGGATGGAGAGGAGGAAGCTGAATTCGAGAGCCGCGGGACGGGAGAGGCCGACGATTTGTCCGGCAGCGATGGTGGACATGGAGCGCGAAGTTCCGGGGAAAACAGCGGAGAGAGTTTGGCAGAGGCCAATCCAGATCGCTTGAAAGAGGCTCATTTCTTCGACAT